>JANXUM010000357.1 GCA_025356215.1 Bryobacter sp.
GAGGGCGGGGGGCGGGGCCTTGATGAAGTCGGTGTCGGTCATGGACATGGCCGAGTTGAGGAGCTGTTCCATCTGGAGGAAGCGCAGTTGGAACTGGATGAGCTGGTGGACGAGGGAGCACTCGATGGGGGTGGTGGGTTCGAATTCCGCGAGGTAGTTGTCGACCACGGCGAGGCAGAGATTGTTGTCGTGGCAGAAGTCCTCGAAATTGCTCAAGCTGTAGAGACCGTGCTTGAGCGAGTTTGAGGCGGAGCGGGCCTTGCCCTGGGGGGTGCGGGGACCAGTGGAGCGCCGGGCGTTGGCGCGGTTGGCGGCTAGACGGGCGGCGGAGAGCGGAGCGGTGGTGTCATTCGTTGGGTTTTCCATGCTTAGAACGTAGCAGCGGGCTTGGCGGGCTTAATGTGATTTGGCAAGCAAGCGTTGCAAACAATAGAAAAATATTGTTGGCTGGCACGTGAATGCCGAAAGCTTAATGTTGGGTCGAGCCTGATAAACGCCGCTAGCCGATTCGCGATGGGAATACCGATTTGGCCAATCCTTGCGCGGTCGTCTCGGCCTTGGCTTGGCGGAGGAGCATAGTGTCGGTATTTGGCCTTTCGAGCAACATTGCCCTTGGATGTGTGAAAAATGAACCCCTCCAGTACTGGGCAACTCCAATAGTGTGTGTCCTTTGATGTCCAGAAGCACCCCATTCCGGCTTCCCGACCAGCGTTCATCCCAGGGAAACGGTCGATGAGCTTTCATACCATCGCGATCTGGGGATCGAGTCTGGCCTTTCTTAGCTATGGAGCGTTGTGCTTGACGAACCTTTCGATGGAAAGCGAGTTCAAACGGTTTGGGTTGGAACATCTGAGGACTTTGACTGGATCGCTGGAGGTCCTCGGTGGAATCGGACTGCTGGTTGGGCTTCGATGGCCATTTGCTCTGCGGTTCTCTTCCGCTGGCCTCATGTTGTTAATGATCGCCGGACTGGCGGTGCGAATCCGCGCCGGAGACGGCTGGATCCTGTCACTACAGGCATTCGCGTTGATGCTGTTGAACGGCTATATTCTGTTCAAGTCGCTCAACTAAAACTGGTCAGTAAATCGCGACGATGATCGCGAGGACAAGCAGCGTGAGCGCGGGGATTGAGCTTTTGAGCGGGTCCTTTACCTTAACGTGCATCGCCACCGCACCCAGCATCAAAGCGGCGACGCCGATCGCGGCGGGCCGCGTGACGGTGGGTACCCAGAGGCCTAGAATGAGGCACAGGCCGAGGGAGATCTTGAGGAATCCAACCAATTTCATGACGTTGGGAGAGAGGCCATATACGGCGAATTCTTCGCGCATGTTTTTGGCATTGCCACCGCGCCACATGGTCAACTTATCTGTGCGAAGAAGCCAGACATTCAACAAGCCGAGTCCGATGATCAATTGACACGCGTAGATGAGCCATTCCGTGTTGAATCCCATTGCCACATGATACCGTTGACCGCTCGATCCGCGGGGACGTTAGCCGCGGGCCCGCGGTTGGGATATACTTCGAGCGCAAGGAATATTGGATATGAAGAAATTTGCTCTGTTGACTGTGTTTGCTGTTTCCGGCTTTGCCGCTGAATGGACCGGAGTTCTTTCCGACGCCTCATGCGGTGCCAAGCATGCCGATGCCACCGAGGCCTCCCAGACCTGTGCCAAGCGCTGCTTTGAGCGCAGCGGCAACGCGGTTTTTGTCGTAGGGGATAAAGTGATCAAGGTGAACGCCGCTTCTTTTGACAAGGTAGCCAAGGACAAGATGTCCGGCCACATGGGTCATAAGGTGACGGTGACCGGAAAGATGGACGGCGAGACGTTGGTGATCGAATCGGTGAAGATGGCCGAATAGGCCTTTTCGAGGATTGCAGTTTTGAGGCCGCAGCGCTCCTTTGGGGAGAGCTGCGGCTTCTGCCGTTTTGACATGGCGGCGGGGAGGCATTCACTGATCACGGACGGTATATTTTCGCTTTTGTTTGTTGGAGTTAACTTGCTCATGGGGTTGGCGACGGCGGATTGGCGAGGGTGGGTCTCTAATGTCTAAGCGTGAAGTTTACTCGCTTATTGAGTGGCGGCCACCAGGGTTTGGGGGCAGCCCTGTTGCCGCTAATTTGTATAGGCAGGTTTGACCGTGTGGAGGCTACGACCCTAAGTGTGCCCGCTTTTGTGCGGATGAA
The DNA here is from genome assembly GCA_025356215.1 of Bryobacter sp. Lineage (GTDB taxonomy): Bacteria > Acidobacteriota > Terriglobia > Bryobacterales > Bryobacteraceae > Bryobacter. Next base: position 2,187 of record JANXUM010000357.1, read on the forward strand.
ATTTGGATTTGATCCCGATGCGATGCAGGAACGGGTATTGGCGTCGGGGGCAAAGCGGCTTTTGCTCTGTTGCACGCGGCAATGGGGGAAGAGCACCACGGCGGCCGCGCTGGCGGCGCACCGGGCGATCAGCGAACCTGGCGCGTTGGTGGTTTGCATCTCGCCGACTTTGCGGCAGACGCATGAGTTTTTGCTCAAGGCGCGAGGATTTTTGTTAGAGGCGGGTTGCGTCGTTAGCGGGGGGAAGATGGCGCTGCAGGTGTCGAATGGGTCGCGGTTGTTGGGGTTGCCAGGTAAGGACGCGTTTGTGCGCGGGTATAGCAAGCCATCGCTGATCGTCATTGACGAGGCGGCGCGGGTTGAGGACGTGTTGTACAAGGCCGTGCGACCGATGTTGGCGGTGGGGCGCGGGGATATGGCGTTGTTGTCGACGCCTTACGGGGAGAGAGGCTTCTTTTGGAGGGAGTGGTCTGGCGGGGGCGAGGAGTGGACGCGGATTGAAGTGAAGGCGACCGATTGCCTGCGGATTCCGGCGGAGTTTCTGGAGAGTGAGAAGCGGGTACAGGGGGCGGAGTGGTTTGCGCAGGAGTATCTGTGCAGCTTTGTGGGGATGGAGAATCAGGCGTTTCGCTCAGAGTGGTTTGCAACGGCGCGGCTGGCGGGGCTGAATACGACGGCTCTGAACTTTCAGTGGCGGAGGGAGCGGTGATGGGAATGAACCAGAGGTCCTTTCATATCGGAGTGGATTTGGGCAAGTGCGTGAACCATACCGCGGTGGTGGTTGTGGAGCAGCGGGTGGTGCCGACGGGAAAGAAGGACCCGGTGACGTTTGAGCAGATCAGAGAACGTCAGATTGTGGTGCGGATGGCGGAACGCGTGAAGTTGGGCACGGGATACTTTGAGATCGCGGGGGAATTGGAGCGACTGACGAACTGCGCCGAGTTTGAGGCGGGTAATGTTACGACGGCCTTTGATTCCACTGGAGTGGGGAATGTGGTCGAGGAAGAGTTCCGACGGAGGCGGCTGCGCGGGGAATTGTACCCAGTGGTGATTCATGGGGGACAACAGGGCAGCTACCGAAAGGGGACTTGGCCGACGCCGCGAACGGAGTTGTTGCTTGGCGTACAGCGGGCATTTGAGGTGGAAGGACTGGCCTTGGCGCAGGGATTGGCCGGATGTGACGATCTGATCGAGGAATTGCAGGGAATGCGCAAGGTGGCGACAGCGAAGGGGCCGCGGTTTGAGACCAGCGGGCGGCATGACGATTTGGTGTTTGCCCTGGCGCTGGCATTGTTTGGTGCGCGGATGCGGATGTTAGCGGCGGATGGGGGGCGTTCGAGGGGTTGGATGGGGATGGGTTGAAAATCGAAACAAAGTCTGCACAGATCGAGATCCCAGAGTTGGAAGAAATTCTAGAAACAGAATTGGTAGCTGAATGGAATCAATGATTTGCGTATCGTTAACCCGAGGGTTGAGTATTGCCTTTTGCGTTAACGCTTGCCTTGTACGTTGTTGAAAACATTGAGTAACATAGACTTTCATCATTCTTTAACGATTTGCTTACAAACGGATAACCCCAATACTCTTGAGCAGAGTGATGGTGTGGCATAGACTTTGCTGAGTCAGAGCGATCTGACGGGATACGCTATTCCCAAGTTGCAAAGGAAATTTCATGAAGCAAAGTAAATCAGTAAGGTGCCTAGCGCTTCTGCTGGCTGTGATGGTGATCACAGCATTACCGAGCCTGGCCCAAAGTTCCTTCGGAACCTTGCTAGGTACGGTGTCGGATCCATCGTCGGCTTCTGTACCCTCAGCTAAAGTTGCGCTGAAGAACATGCAGAGCGGCGACGTACGGCGCACGGTCACCAACCGCGACGGTGCTTTTACTTTCGGTTCGATCCCAGTGGGGCCGAGCTACGAAGTGACGATCGAAGCCAATGGCTTCGCCTCGTACAAAGCGGTGGACTTCACATTCTCAGGGGCGGAGACCAAGAGTGTGAATGTGACGATGCGTGTCGGCACGACAGCCGATACGGTGGACGTGGTTAGCGCGGTGGACGCCGTCCCGACCGTGTCGGGCGAAAAGTCATCCACGCTGACGCGCAAGGAAATGGAAAATTACGCGATCGTTGGCCGTAACGCGGCCGAGTTCATCAAGATCCTTCCTGGCTTCTCGATTGCCGGAACGGGTACCGAGAACCGGGCGAATTTCACGGGTGAGACGATCGGAATCAATGGAAATGGCGACGGCGGAAGCCAAAGCCCGTTTAACGGCGCGTTTTCGAACAACGGCTTGCCGAGCGGCAGCCTGGACATCACGGCGGACGGCGCGCACGTATCGGACCCGGGTTGCAACTGCGCGACGCCGGTGAATCCGAACACGGAATTCATTGAAGAGTTCAAAGTGTTGACGTCGAATTTTTCGGCGGAGAACTCCAAGGGGCCGTCGGTAGTGAGTACGGTTGGCCGCTCTGGGGGCAAGGACTTCCACGGCAGCGCCTATCTTTCGGCGCGCCACTATGCGATGAACTCAAACGACTGGCTCAACAACCGATTCGGAATCGAGCGCCCGGAGAACAAATACTTTTTCCCTGGCGGCACGGTCAGCGGCCCGGTGAAACTGCCCTTCACCAGCTTCAACAAGAACCGCGACAAGCTGTTCTTCTTTGTCGGCTACGAAAACTTCTTTCAGACCCTGGACACCGGCCTGATTCGCGCAACGGTGCCGACGGCTGGCATGCGCGGCGGCGACTTCTCCCCGGCTGAACTGCGCAAGATCGAAGGAAACGTCAACGGCTCGTTCATCACCGCCTCTGGCGGAGGCGCTCAGCGCCTGGACGACGCGCGTTATCCCAACGGCATCATCCCGGCCAGCCAGATCGACCCTGTTGGCAAAGCGCTGATGAACGTCCTGCCGGCGGCGAACGCCAACCCGAACCTCACGGGCGGTTATAACTACGCCACACAGGCGGTGTTCAATCAGAACAGCCGCCAGCTCAACACCAAAGTGGACTTTAACATCAGCGACAGCACGAAGCTGTTTGTCCGTTACAACTTCCAGAACGAACGTCAGTTGTTCCCAATTGGCCTTTGGTGGCGCAATGGGCAGCAGGTTCCCTATCCGACACCGATCGTCGGGAAGAACCGATCGGACAGTATTTCAGTCGGTTTGACCAAGGTATTTAGCCCGACCATGACGAACGAGTTCGTGTTCGGGTTTACTACGATCAAGTTCCCGAACGTGTTTGACGATCCGGACAAGGTCGACCGCTCGAAGCTCGGCATTAACTTCCCCGGCTTATTCAAGAACGGCGTCAAGCAGATCCCCTCGATCACGGGTTGGGGCGGCGAGTTTGCGACGATTTTGAACCCTGGCGGATTTGAAGTGGGCGGCAGCCGCGGCTTGTTTGCGGACAAGTATCTACCGACCTTCTCAGACAACATCACCAAGGTTTGGGGGACGCACACCACCAAGGTGGGTGGCTTCTACGAATTCGTGATCAATAATCAGCCGGCCAACGGCAACACCAACGGCCAAGCAGTGTTTGCGAACTGGGGTGGCAACACCACCGGTAGCGCGTACGCGGATCTGCTGACCGGCAACATTGCTCAATATTCGGAACAGAAGTTCAACCGCTTAAACAACATCGGCGGGCACATCTTCGAATTTTTCGTACAGGACGACTGGAAGGTAACCAAGCGCTTGACGTTGAACCTCGGCATCCGCGCCTCGCGCCTTGGCGCCTGGTACGATCGCGAGGGCTTCGGGTTTGCCGTGTTCGATCCCACCAATCTTTACAAAGCGGGCAAGGGGAGCGACAACTTCAATGGGTTTGCCTGGAATAAGGCGAACTCCGCGTACCGCAACAGCGGATTCGGAACCAAGCCGCTTTATCCCGCTCCGCGCGTCGGTTTTGCTTATGACGTGTTTGGCACGGGCAAGACGATTCTACGCGGCGGCTGGGGTCAGTTCTACTTCCAGGACTTCCAGTTCACCGTCGGCCTCGACGTGTCGGCTGGCGTCCGTAGCGCGAATCTCAACAACACGACGTTCAAGGACATCGCGAATACCACTGTTTCCGGCGACCTGCCGACACTGGCGTCCGGCGTGAATCCCAACGACGACAAGCGCGGATTGACGCGCAGCTACAGCTTTACGCTGAGCCAGCGCCTGCCGCTCTCGAGCATCCTCGAAGTTGCCTATGTCGGTAATCGGAGCAGCAATTTGCTGAACCGTTCGGGCACAAACCCGATCACCGCTGGCATTAACCCCAACGCGGTTCCTCCGGGCGCTTTGTTCAAGTTCCCCGACCCTTCGAATGTCTCGCAGGGCGACATCGACTCCACTCGCCGCTATCAGGGCTATCAGGACCTAGCCATCGCGCAGCATACCTTGTACCAAAACTACAACGCGCTGCAGGTGACCTGGCTCCGCACCAAAGGCCGCCACAACGTGAATATGAATTACTCCTACGGTAAAACCCTAGGCATCGCGGGCAACTACGATGAGTTCAACCTTCGCAACAACTACGGTCCGCTGGCCAGCGACCGCCGCCATGTGTACAATGCCGCTTACTCGCTCGAACTGCCGGATATCCTCCGGACCGGTCCGAAGTTTGCAAAGGGCATGATCAATGGCTGGCAATTTAGCGGCATTACGCAGTTACAGAGCGGTATCAACCTGACCGGAAACACCGGCGGTAACTTTGGCACCAACTACAACGGCGCGACACTGGCCAATGGCCAGCCCATCTCGTCGAACACGGTTTTTGGCACGCCTTCGATTCAGGTCAACCCGATTTTGACCTGTAACCCAGGCAGTAACCTCAAAGCGAACCAGTTCATCAACGGCAGTTGCTTTGCGCTGCCGACCAAGCCTGGACAGGCTGGCGGCTCTGTGCTGCCGGAAGTCTTCGGGCCTGTGTTCTTCAATTCGGATCTTGGTCTTTATAAGAACATCAAGATCTCGGAAACCAAGCGCATGCAGTTCCGCTTCAACGCTTTCAACTTCCTGAACCATCCGTTGTATTCATTCCGCAACGACGGCCAGAACACGAAGCTGATCTTCAACCAGAACACCGGTAAGATTGACAACCCGATTTTCGGTCAAACGACTGAGAAGCAGGGTAAACGCATCGTGATGTTGACGTTGAAGTTCTACTTCTAAACCGAATTGAGGTAGGGTTTCGATTCACGGAGGAGGCGCTGAACGCGCCTCCTCCGTGTTTCCGTAAGGAGGATAGAATTGGAGCGCATGGCACGATGGCTTAGCCTGATTATCGGCGTTTGCGCCATGCTGGCGCAGGCGGTGGACCCCGAGTTGGAGATTGCGCTCAAGGCGCATCAAGCGGGGCAACTGGAGCAGGCGGTTGCGCAATACCGGGTATACCTGAAGAAGAAGCCCACGGCTTATGAGAGCCGGGCGAATCTGGGCGCGGCGCTGGCGGGGCTGGGCTTTTACGATGAGGCAATCGGCGAATACAAGATCGCGCTGAAGAGTGCGCCGAGCAATCCAGGAATCAGCTTTAATCTGGCTCTGGCGTATTACAAGGCCGGGGAGTTTGGGGCGGCGGGGCGGGAGTTTGCGGCTTTGCGGGCGCTGATCGGAAGCCAGCCGAATGTTGATCTGTTACTTGGGGACGCTTACTTGCAGTTGGGCGAGAATTTACGGGTGATCCAGTTACTGACGCCGGCGGCTGAAAAGGCTCCCGACGATCTCGGCATCGCTTATGTGCTGGGGATGGCGCTGTCGCGAGAGAAGCGGATTGAGGAAGGCCAGCGTTATCTGGACCGGATTTTGAGCAAGGGCGAATCGGCGGAGGCGCTCTTGTTGTTGGGGACCAGCAAGTTTTCGGTGGGGGATTTCCCGAACGCTCTGAAGGACTTTCAACGGGCGGCGGAACTGAACCCGGCGTTGCCGACGGTGAACGCGAATCTGGGGCAGGCGATGATGGCGACGGGCGACACGACGGGGGCGCGGCGGGCTTTCAACCTGGAACTGAAAGCAAACCCAAATGATTTTGTCTCGAACCTGCAATTGGGGGTCATCGAGAAGCAGGACGAGAACTTCGACAGGGCGCTGGAGCTGTTTGCGCGCTGCCTGCGCGTGCGTGCGGGGGACATTGGTGTTCGCTATCAGATGGGTGCGGTGTTGCTGGCCCAAAACAGGATTGAGCTGGCGCGTTTGGAGTTGGAAAGCATCGTAAAGGAGGCGGCCAACTTTACGGAGGCGCATGTTTCGTTGGCCACCGTCTACTATCGATTGAAGCGCAAAGAAGACGGCGACCGAGAGCGGGCGATCGTACAGAAACTGAACGCCGAGGCACAGGAGAAGCAGCCCAAGGGACAAGCGATCCCATGATGTGGTTGTTGCATTTGGCGCTGTTAACACAGGCGGCGAAGGTGCCGGTGCCTTCGCCTTCCCTAGCCGCGACGCGGGCCACCAAAGCGCGTTTGGACGGCAAGTTGGACGAGGCTGTGAGACTTTACGGGCAAGCGTTGAAGCTGAACCCCAAGTGGGCTGAGGGGTGGTATTTCCTGGGCACCATTCATTACGAGCAGGACCATGCCCGGGATTGCGTGCCGGCGATGGGTAAATTCACACAGCTTGCCCCGCAGGTGTCCAGCGGCTTTGCGCTGTTGGGGCTTTGTCTGTATCAGGCGAACGATTACGCCGGGGCGCTGACGGCGCTGAACCGGGCCGAGCGGTTGGGGCTTCCGCGGGGGGAGGCCCTCAGCGACGTGGCGAGCTACCACGCGGCGCTGCTATACACGCGGGACGAAAATTTTGAAAGGGCCATGCAGATCCTGAACTTCTTCTCGAACCGCGATCCGCTCGAGCCAAAAATCATTGAGGCGGCGGGGATTGCCGCGCTGCGGATGCCGATTTTCCCCGCCGATTTAAAGGTGGACGACCGGGCGCTCGTTTATCGCATGGGGCGGGCGGTATTAACCGCAGGCAACCGGCACGCACCCGAGGCGGCGCGGCAATTGGCGGAAATCGCGCAGGACTACCCGAGCGCGCCAAACGTCCACTTCGTTTACGGGAGTCTATTGATCAACGCGGACCCGGAGAAGGGAATCGTCGAGCTGAAGAAGGAGATCGAGATTCAACCCAAACATCTGCCCGCGCACATCGTCTTGGGGCTTGAGTATCTGCGGCGAGGGGAAGCGGAAGAGGCCGTGGCTTATGGCGAGGCGGCGGTGGCCATTGCGCCTGGCAACTTCACCGGCCATGTCGTTTTGGGGCGCGCGTTGGCCGAAAGCGGCAAAGATCTAGAGCGGGGAGTGTCGGAGTTGGAACTAGCGGTGAAGCTGGAGCCGACCAGCCCCCAGGTTCGTATCGCGCTGGCGTCGGCTTACGCCAAGGCTGGCCGAGGAGAAGAAGCTGCGGTACAGCGGGCGGAGTTTCAGCGGTTGAAGAAGCAGTTGGAGGTGATTGCCAAGTGAGGAGCCTCTTGCTCATTCTCGGGCTCGTTTGGACGCTGCCAGCCGCTGATGAAAAGTGCGCCGTCTGCCACACCAAGCAGGTACGCGGCTACTACGGGCATGCGGGAAAGCCCGGGAGCGCGATGGCGTCGGCGCTCTATACGGCAGGTGAAGCCGAGATCCTCCACAAAAACCCGAAGCTTGACTACACGCTGGGGCGCTTTACTTACTCGATTGACCGCAAGGGCGGCGAAAGTGTGTATACGGTGAGCGACGGCAAGGATAAGTTCTCGCTCGCACTTCGGTATGCATTTGGACATGGGGCCGCCGGGCAGACTTACTTGTATCAACTCGAGGGGCGGTGGTTCGAGAGCAGGTTGAGTTACTACAAGGAAACCGGCCGCTTGGACTTAACGATGGGTGTCCCGCCGGGTGAACCGCCAAACTTGAAGGAGGCGGCGGGGCGCGAGATGACGCCCAAGGATGTGGCCGCTTGTTTTGCCTGCCACACTACGGATTCTCTGTCGAAGGGTCTCGTTGACTTTAGCGAGTTGCGAGCGGGGATCGGTTGCACGAATTGTCACATGCAGAGCGCGGGGCATCTGAAGTCGATGGCCCCGATGAAATCGCTGAAGACTTTGACCGCCGAGGAGCAAAGCGAGGCCTGTGGACGCTGCCATCGCACCTGGGCTGATATCGCCGCAAATGGGCCGCGCGGTATCAATAACGTTCGCTTTCAGCCGTATCGCTTAGCCAACTCGAAATGTTACGACTCGGAGGACCGGCGCATCGGTTGTGCGAGTTGCCATGACGTTCACGAGCCGCTTGAGAAAAATTTAGCTGCCTATGACGACAAGTGCGCAGCTTGTCACGCGGCGGGCAGCAAGGTTGCCGCCAAGCTTTGCCCAAAGGGCAAAACGGACTGCGCCTCTTGCCATATGCCGCGCTTTGAAATGCCCGGATCGCATCATCAATTCACGGATCACATGATCCGCATCGTGAGGAAAAATGAAACTTACCCAAATTAGTATCTTGTTGGCGCTGTTGTGTCCGACCGTGTTCGCTCAATCGAGCGAGATTTTTGCCAACATCGTCGTCAAAGATAAGAAGGGTGCGCCGGTCAAGAATTTGACGGCCGACCAGATTGAGATGACCGATGGGGGGAATCGGGTTCAGCCGATCGTGCGGCTCTTTGACGGTGCCGATGTCGTGGAAAACGGGCAGCGCAAACCCGCCGAGCCGCTGCGCCGCATCCGCTTGATCCCGATTGTTTTTGAAGGGATGGACAACCAGGCGCGCCGGCTGGGCAAGCAAACCGCGTTGGACTTGCTGAAGGAAGATAAAGATCCCAGCCACCTGTTTGCGGTCTTCAACTTCTCCAACCAGTTGAGCTTACTGCAGCCCTTCACGACCAATCGGGCGGCGCTGACAAAGGCGATCGACACGGCGATGAGCGGTCAGTCGACGTCCCGTTTTGCCGACGTCCATAAGGAAATGAAGACAAGTCTGGAGGCCATTGCCGGAAATCGTCAGGCGCTGACGGACGCCGACGTCGCGCCGGATAAATTGGATACCAGCGTGGCGCTGCAGGGGGCGCTAGCGCGCTTGCAACTGGCGATGATGTCGGAGACGGTGATTGACGATGCCGAAGGTACGCGGAGGTCTTTTACCTTTCTCAACGCGATGATACAGGGCTTGAAGACCATGCCGGGGCGAAAGTCTCTGGCGTATCTGAATACCGGTGTGAGAGTGCCGCCCAATCTCGACGTCGCGTTTGAGGCGATGCTGGCGCGGGCCAACAGCGCGGGCGTGTCGATCTATCCGATCGATTGCCGGGGAATCTCAAGCGTGAGCCAAGGGGCGGGCGTGGCGCAGTCGACCAACGATAGCCAGATACAGGTGTCGGGGCTCGAGAATCGTGAGCGCGGCGACAACACGAATCGAATCGACAACGTAGTTGAGGGGTTGCGCAACAACGTGCAGAGCGCTCCGAGGACGATCGCCGAGGCCACCGGCGGTGTGGCCACTGCGGAATCGAACGACGCCAAAAAGCAGTTGCGCGAGATGATCGCCGACGCGCAGAGCTATTACGAGTTGAGTTACGACCCGAGGATCGACGATTACAGCGGACTCCTGCGCCGGACGACCTTTAAGTTGAAGGCGGGAGATTACAAGGTGCGCGGGCGCATGGGGTATCTGGCGCTGGCACCGGGGCAAGAGAACCTGCTGCCCTATGAGGTCCCGCTGATGAAGGCGCTAAACGCGACGCCGCTAACGCGGGACGTTGAGTTTCAAGCCGGAACGTGGAAGTTGCAATCGACCAGGGACAGTGTCCAGGCGATGGTGGCTGTCGAGGTTCCCTTCGCCAACATCTCGTTTGCCCAGGACGCGGCCAAGGGCAATTACGCCGCGCGAATCAGTCTGGTGACGCAGGTGCGCGATCCGCAGGGCAAGGTGATCGAGAAGTTTACACGCGACCTTCCGTTGATGGGAAAACTGGAACAGTTGGAGGCGCTGAAGACTTCGAACTTCAACTTCCGCGAGCGCTTTAGCGTGCCGCCGGGCCGCTATGTAATTGAGACGGCCGTGATCGATCAACTGTCGACAAAAGTGGGCGCTCGCAAGACGTCTTTCATCGCGGCGGCTGCCAAGAGCCCGCTGGCCATGAGCAGTGTGACGGTGGTGCGCAATTTTCAGCCGAACGCGAAAGGCCTCACTCCCGAGGAGCCGTATCAGTTTCAGGGTGGGCGGATTACGCCGACCTTGAACGAAACGATGAAGAAGGTGAAGGGCGCGACGATCGCGTTGTTCTTTGTCGTTTATCCGGAGGTTGGTGTGGCTCCGCCGCAAGCGGTCGTCCAGTATTTTAAGGACGGTGAAGTCGCGGGCACCGCGAATCTGCAATTGCCGTCGGCTGATGCTCAAGGGAGGATCAACTATGTCCTGAGCTCGCCGATGGATGCGATGCAGCCTGGCACTTATGAGATCAAGGTGCTTGTGAAACAGGGCGTGGCGGCTGTGACGGAATCTGTATTTTTGACGATTGGAGCTTGATGTGAAGTTAGTCCGCATTGCGTTCGGTTTGACGGCGCTTTCCCTGCTGGCGCAGCAGGACGTAATCCGCACCACCAGCACTGAGGTAATCGTCGATGTTGTTATCCGCGACAAAAAGGGCAAGCTGGTTACCGGACTGGGCGCGGGGGATTTTACGATCCTTGAAGACGGGGTCGCACAGCAGATTACGGTCGTGCGCGAAATCAAGGGCAGCCTGGTGGCGGGGGCCGACGGAAAACCGAACGCGGGGGGCAGCGGCCCGGCGGACGCGACGCGACCGGTGCGGCTGATCTCGCTGGTTTTTGACCGGCTCGGGATCGATAGCCGCCGCTTGGCGCGTCAGGCGGCCAACGACTTGATCAAAGCCGATCTGGCGAGCGACGTTTACATCGCCGTTTTCTCGAGCGACTTGTATTTAAAGGCGGTTCAGCCGTTTACGAACGATCGCGGCAAGTTGAAAGCCGCGATCGAAAGGGTGACCGGCGGAGGCGCGATGACGAACTTTGCCGACGCGAACGCGGCGCTGAAGCTGGCGGTGAATTCGTCCGGCGGATCGGAGGGCGCGGCGGCGGCGGCGGCCGGTGGATCCCGCGGCTCCGGCGTCGACGGAGCGGGGATGGCGCAGGAATCGATGAACCGGATGGTTAGCGACATGCTTGAGTTTGCCGAGACAAGTGTGCAGGAACAGCAAGGACGATCTTCGATTTTTGGGCTTTGGGGCATTGTGAAAGAACAGGGACGTCTTCCTGGGCGGAAGACGGTGTTGTACTTCTCAGAGGGCTTGCAGCTTCCCAATAGCCTGCTGGGCCAGTTCAAGAGCATGATCTCGGCCGCCAACCGCTCCAATGTCAGCGTGTACGCGATCGACGCGCGTGGCTTGTCCACCTCCGAGGATAGCCAAGCCTCGCGCGACGCCTTGAACACGAGCCTGAAGGTGAGTGTGGGCACTTACAAGAGCACGGAGACCTCAAGCGCCGTTACGCGCACCGAGGCCAACCAGTTTGATCGCGCGATGGATTCGATCCGGTCCAACCCCCAGGTGAATCTGGCCGAGTTGGCGGAGGGCACTGGCGGAGTGCTGATCGCCAACATGAACGATTTCCGCAAGCCCATTCAGCGGATCACTGAAGACCTCGGTTCTTACTATGAGGTCATTTATCGACCGCAGAACAGCAACGTGGATGGCAGCTTTCGCGCCATAACAACCAAGCTGAGTCGAAACGACGTGACGATCCAATCGCGTAGTGGCTATTTCGCGCTGCCGACATTGAAGGGAGCAAACGTGATGCCGCATGAGGTGCCGCTGTTGAGGGCACTGTCGACGGCACCGCTGGCACGCGGTTTGGACTTTCGCGCCGCTGTTTGGCTGGGCCGTCCGGTGGCCGACGGGTATAACGCCACGATCATTTTTGAGATGCCAATGAAAGACATGACCTTCCGCGAGCTTGAGGCGAAATCGACCGTCTTGCCGGGTCCGGCCTTCCGGGCGCATGTGTCTTTTCTGGCGCTTGTAAAGAATTCCGAAGGCACGGTTGTCGGCAAGATCAGCAACGACATCCCGGTGAATCTGCCGCAGGAGCGGCTGGAAGGTTTCCGTTCGGGGAGCGTGTTCTTCACCAGGCAGCTTCTGCTGGCGCCTGGCCGCTACACGATTGAATCTGCGGCGGGCGACCTGGAGGCGACAAAGGTAGCCGCACGCAAGACCGCGCTGGTTGTGCCCACGCCCAACGCGACTGGCTTGGCGCTCAGTGCGATCGCGCTTGTGCGGCGACTGGAAGACTCGCCCGCCAATCCGGCGGCGGACGATCCATTCGTCGTGGGAAAGGCGCGGATTGTGCCGACCTTGGCCGATAGCGTTCCGGTGGGCGGGAAGAACGCGTTGAGCTTCTTCTTCAGCGTCTATCCAGCGGCCGGTGGGGACCTCGTGGAGGCCGGGATCGAGATCCTGCTGGACGACAAGGCGATCGGTGGCGGAAAGGTGGAATTGCCAGTGCCGCTGGCGGATGGACACATTCCATATCTCGCGTCGATTCCGCTAGAGAAATTTAAACCGGGGTTGTATGAAGTGCGCGTGCGCGCTCTACAGGGGCAAAGGACGGCGATGCAGTCGATCTTCGTTACGCTGGAGTAGCATGAGCATCACGCGTCGAAACCTGTTTGCGCTGTTGGGTGCGGCCGCAGTGCAGCGAGCCCAGGATAAAGCCGCGCCCGCCTTGTTTGAAGAGGTGCCTGCGAGCGTTAGCGGCATCCGGTGGACACACACTAACGCGATGTCGCCCGATCGTTATTTGCCTGAAACGCTGCCTCCCGGGTGTGCGTTTTTGGACTACGACAATGACGGCTGGATGGACATATTTCTGGTGAACACAGGGCCGTCGAATTTCTTCAAGCCTAAGCAGCCTTTGTCGCACGCTCTGTACAAGAACAATCGCGACGGAACCTTCACCGATGTGACCAAGCAGGCGGGGATCCCGATCAGCAATTCATTCGGCCAAGGGGTGGCTTGTGCGGATTTTGACAACGATGGCTACCCCGAGATCCTGATCACCGCATACGGCGCGCCGACGCTGCTGAAGAACAACGGCAACGGCACTTTCACCGACATCACGGCGAAGGCGGGCCTGGCGATTCCGGAACTGGTAAACGGCTGGACGACTTCTGCTGTTTGGTTCGACTATGACAACGACGGCAAGCTGGATTTGTTCTTGTGCAGCTTTGTGCAGTACAGCGCGGCAGACCGCTTTTCCTGCGGAGACAACACGATGGGGCGCAAGTATTATTGCGTGCCGCGTGTTTTCAAGCCGTCCAGCAGTTTTTTGTTTCATAACAATGGCGACGGTACTTTCAAGCTGGTGAGCAAGGGTACCGATATCGAAGCGAGCTTAGGCAAAGCGCTTGGCGTGGTTGCCACGGACGTGAACAACGACGGCAACATGGATCTGTTTGTCGCGAATGACACCGTCCAGAATTTCCTGTTCATGAACCGGGGCAAGGGTAAGTGGGAGGAAGTTGGACTGGCGGCGGAGGTTGCGTTCAGCGGGAGCGGGCAGCCGCGATCGGGGATGGGTGTGGACGCCTTTGACATCAACAACGACGGCTGGCAGGACCTGTTTGTCGCCAACGTCGATCAAGAGATGTCCTCGCTGTATCAGAACAACAAGACCGAGAGTTTCACCGACACGGCGCACAAACATTCCGTCGCGCAATCGACCCGATTGCTGTCGGGGTGGGGCTTGAAGTTTTTCGACTTCGACAACGACGGGCTCGTGGATGCGATTCTTTCCAATGGCCATCCCGACGACATGATTGAGCAGTATTCGCAGCAAGTGAAATACAAAGAACCGCTATTGCTGTTTCAGAATTTCGGCGGAATCCTGAAGAACATCAGCGCGACGGCGGGCCCGGTGTTTCAGAAGGGATTCCCCTCCCGTGGTCTCGCCGTAGGCGATTTCAACAACGACGGGCGACTGGATGTATTGGTAGCCAACAACGGCGAAGCTCCTTTACTGCTCAAGAACAATGCCGCACCGGGCAATCGATGGATTGGGCTGAGGTTGGAAGGCAAGACCTGCAACCGCGAGGGAATCGGCGCAAAGATCACATGGATGGTGGATGGTAAGCGCTTTACGCGCCTCAAGAACAGCGGCGGCAGCTATCTGTCGAGTCACGATCCGCGAGAAGTTCTGGGCTTGGGCCTTACAGGCAAACTCGAATGGATCGAGGTTAATTGGCCAAAGCCGTCTTCGAAGCTTCAGCGCCTCACCGGACTGGAAGTCGGCAAGTATCACACCATCAGCGAGCCAAGTGCATGATTCGAAAAGGAAGGGCCGCAGCTTCAAGCTTCCTGAGCAGCGCTTGCGTTAACCGCGATACGGAAGCGTTAACGTTGCGTTAACTGATTCTTTGTTCGCTGGCGCGTCAACGTGATAAGATCCTCGTGGAATTTATGGGACTCTCTCCTCACTCGGCCCCGCTGCCCAGTGATCCAAATTCGCACTTGGAAACAGGGCTCGTCGCGACGAGTTATGCAAAAGAGCGGCAGGCTCTGGAGCGCCTGTTGGGCTCTGGGGAATTCCATCGCAGCCCGAATCTCGAGAAGATACTGACCTATCTGTGCAAGCAATACTTCCTTGGGCAAGGCAACCAGGTCAAAGAGTACACAGTGGCGACAGAGGCGCTGGACCGGCGCGAAGACTTCGACCCGAAGCGGGATTCAATCGTTCGCGTTGAGATGCACCGATTGCGCCGGCGATTGAAGGAATACTATGCGGGGCGCGGGGCTGAAGATTTGGTGCGGATTACGATTCCGGATAAATCGTATGTTCCAGAATTTGTTTCGGTTCAGCCCGGAATTGCGTTACGGGAAACGGCGGTGGAAGTTGCGGCGAGCCCGGCCGTGGGGCTGGAACCGGCTTGGCTGCGGGTTCGCGGCAAGCCAGCGGGGAAAAATCCTGCTGTAACTGTTGCTGGCTTGATCGTGTTGCTGATTGCCGGGATCTATTGGAGCCAACGCGGCAAGCCGGAGGTGGTCCCGGTGCCGACCGCAACGGTGAACTCGGCCTCGATGGCATTAAACGCTTCGGCTGGCGAATCCCGTATATCCTCTTGGGCGGGCGGCGGAGGGGAGTTCCGGATTTTAGCGGGCCACGCCAAGGGGCGCTACCCGGACCGCTACGGCGTGGTTTGGCAGGGAGATGATTTCTTCACGGGCGGCCGGCCTGTCGCCGTCGAAGGGGAGGTGCGGGCGCGCGGGATGGATCCCAATCTGTTTGCAAATATGCGGGAGGGGGATTTCAGTTACGAGATTCCGCTGAGCCCCGGCGCTTACGAGCTGACTTTGTACTTTGCCGAGACCAGCTTTGGAGAGGGCAATGTGTTCGGGGGTGGGGAGACGACGCGACAGTTCCACGTACACATCAACGGCAAGAACGTGTTAACCAATTTCGATGTCTTGGCTGACGCCCACGACCCGAACGCGGCCACGGCGCGTGTGTTCAAGGACGGCAAACCATGCGGATCGGGCGAAGCTTCCCTTCGATGCCCGGCCGCACCGCGATCGCGTTGACAAACGCCTTGCCTGCCGCGCTTGACTCGAA
>JANXUM010000395.1 GCA_025356215.1 Bryobacter sp.
GTTCATTGCGCACCCGGGCGTCGTAGCGGAAGTCGGGTTGGAGATTTAAGCCCAAAGCGGCGAATTGCCGGTCCAAGTTGCCGTTCGCCGAACCGGTGGACTGAATTACGGTGGCGGACTTGGCTGCTAAACCGAGTTGGAATTTGCGATTGACGTGCGCGAGAACGCCTATCGAGAAATTCCAGCCAAAGCCGGCGGTCTTCAGGTCGAGCAGCGTTTTGAGACCTTGCAGGGCGGGGTGGCGTTGGAAAATGTACGGCGCGTCGAGACGGTTGGAATTGTAGACGCGACCGACGGAGGCACCGATGTCGATGCGATCGGAAACCCGAACGCCAAGGGCACCGGCGATGCGGACGGCGGTGATGGAAGACTTCTGTCTGGGAGATCCGTAGCTGGCCCCGGCCACACCTGGGGCGTCGGCATAACGCCATTCAGAGACCGCGCTAAGCTCCGGCACCACGCCAGCCGCCAGATGGAAACGGGATCGGCCAAGGGGAGCGGCAATGGCCGCAATTGGGACCACGCCCGGGGATTGCGTCATGGGAGAGCGGTTGTTCACAGCGTTGCTAAAAGAACCGCGCGCAAAGATGGATGAAACAACGATTTCGGCGGTGGGGTTGCCCATCGAGGTCAGACCGGCGGGATTGGTTGCGAGGGCGTCGGCAATCGAGCCGCGGCTGGGGACATAAACCCCGCCCATCGACAGTGAGCGAGGACTGACGGTGGACCAGTAAAAATCTTGGGCAAGGCAAGTTGGCAGGATAGCGGCCAGCAGAAAAAACCTCATACGATCGTCTCGCTTTGAGTGGTTGTTGGGGTCGGGGTTGCGGTTCCCAGGCGTTCACGGAGCGTTGTAAGGTCGACGGAGGCCACCTTCGAGGCCAACGCCTCGAAGCAATCGCGATCGAGGGCGTGCGGCGTATCTTTGCCCATGATGTCGAGAACGATTTCCGGGTCAAGTGCCGCGCGGTAGGGACGGGCGGCGGCCAGGGCATCGTATACATCGGCGACGGCGATGATGCGGCACTCGGTATCAAGTTGAGTAGCGTTCAAATTGCGAAAGTAGCCTTTGCCGTCAAGGCGCTCGTGATGGCTGGCGGCGACTTCGGCGAGACGGTCGAAGTTTGGAATGCGGCGAAGAATCTCAAGCGAATAGTAAGGATGGCGCCTAACGATGTCCCACTCCAGCGCATCGAGTTTGCCGGGTTTTTCGAGAATTGAGTTGGGGACGCTGAGCTTGCCGATGTCGTGGAGCAAGGCGGCGCGGCGGACCAGCGTAATCTGACTGGCACCGAGACCAAGGGCGTGGGCGATGCTGACCGACGCCTCGGCAACGCCGTTGGAATGCCGGTAAGTGAATGGAGATTTAGCGTCGATTACCTCGGCAAATGCGACGCAGATGTCATCGATACGATCCTCTGTCAAGGAGACCCGCATCTCGACGGGTTCAAGAGCGGTTACGGAATCGAGCAGCTCTTCGGAATCGAGACCGGCCCAGAGCGCGTCCCGTTTTGCCAGTGATTCAACGGCGCGAACGAGTGCGGGATCAAACCAACGCTTGGAGCGCAGCCGCGCGACTTCAATGGCGCGGCCAGGGCTGAGACTGCGCCAGAAAACCTCGAGCGTCTGGGCAAGCAAGGCGATGCGCGAATAGATAGGGATCGATTCTCCGCGAAGCCCGTCGGGATAGCCTGCTCCGTTCCAATGTTCGTCCAGCGAGTGGATCGCCTGCGCGATCGGCTCTCCAAAGCCCATGCGGCGGGCGACGCTGGCCCCACGTTCACAGCGAATTTTCACCAGCTCTTGAGATTTTTGCTGCTGGCTGCTGGCGGCTTTCAACAATGTGAAGACGCGCTCCAGAAAGGGTTTGCCAACCGCCACATGTTCGATGGCGTACTTGAGCGATTCCCAGCCGGTACGGGTCCAGTCCGTGGTCTTGACGTCGCCTTTGGCGCGAATCTCGTCGCCGCATACGATCTGAAAGAGTCGCGAGGCATTACTGCTGCAACCGGCGTCTTTAATCAGCAGCGAATAATAGAGTTCGGCTTGGGCGGCCAGCGGTAGGCCAATCTCCACGCCAATGCGCATCCCCAGGATACAGGCACGGGCGGAATGGCCCATCGGCTGGCCTTCTGTCAGGTCGAGGGCGTAAGACAAGGCCGAAATCATCTCAGAAACTCGAATGAAGTGGCTCTCTCGCACTAAGTATTTATCGGCGATTCAATTGGCTTTCTTGAGGGAAAACTATAGCCAGTCGGGGTTGGAAACCGTTAGGGCGCTTTCTGTCACATTGCCGGTATTGGCGGTGGAGCTAGGTTCAAACAGCAGCACGCTCACCTCGCTGGAGGCGGCCGGGCGGTGCTCGACGCCACGCGGTACTACAAGGAATTCGCCTGGGCTGAGATCCATCGCGAGCTCAGCGCCATCCTCGCGATAATGCATCGTGAAGGTGCCGTCGACCACCAGGAAAAGTTCGTCCTCCGCCTCATGTTTGTGCCACACGAAGTCACCGGCGAACTTTACGAGCTTGACATGCTGGCCGTTGAGTTCAGCGACGATCCTGGGGGACCAATGCTCGTGGAATTGCGAGAACTTTGAGGCAAGATTGATTTTGTGCATTTGGGATGGGTCGCGTAATCTTATGGTTAGCATGAGAGGCCCGCGATGAGGTTACGCAGCACCAACGACCGGTTGAAGATTGAGCATTCGATCGTCGATGGGGTCAGGCGGCTGCTGGGAAGGCTGCTGGAGGCGACGCCTGAGATTCGCAGCGTGGTGCCGGGAAGGATCGCCAAGGTACGCGACGCCAAGGGGAAAGTGAGCGTACGGATCACCGTGCCGACGACGAACGGATATAAGGCGATCGCCTTGAGCGACGGAGCGCGGCAGGAGCTGTTTATTTCGACAACGATGACAAAGGAAGCGCTTGAGGCCGCCTTGGATCAGGCGGCCTCAAAGGCGAACGAGTAGTCAGGCTTCGGCAACTAGGCTTCGAAGTAGCCCTTGGCCAGTTCTGGACGGGCCTCAAGAGCCTTGCGCCAGTAGATGCGCGCTTCGTCTTGTTGCCCCTGCGTTTTGAGGGCGTGGCCCAAGTTGAGCAGTGCTTCGGCAAAGCCGGGCCGCTCGGCTAACGCTTCTTTATAGAGGCGAATCGCGTCTTCGGTCTGTCCGCTCTTTTGCAGCAGCAAGCCGGTGTTGTAGAACAGTTCGGGACTGCGCTCGCCCATGTCGATGAGCTTGGCTTGCAGCTCAAGGGCCTGTTGCTGGTCGCCCTTTTCGACGGCCAAGGCGGCCAAACCGCGCATCGCGTCCATCGAAGCTGGCTCCACTTGCAGGACGTTGGAGAATGCCAGCGTGGCGGCATCGCGATCGCCGATGCGCCAGTAAGCCAGCCCGAGGTTGAGCTGCGCTTCTGGCCACTTGGGGCGCTTCTCAAGGCAAGTCTCATAGGCCGTAACCGCGCCCTGCAGGTCTCCGCGCTCCAGGCGCAGGAAGCCGAGGCGGAACCAGATTTCTTCAGACTCGCTGTTCTCCTTCAGCAGGCCTTCGAGGATCTGCTCGGCGTCCTCGCGCGACCCGGTGGATTCCAGCAGGACGGCGAGGTTGTAGCGGACCTCGGTGAGGGTGGGGTTTTTCTTGAGAACCAGTTCGTAGGATTCGCGAGCGCCTTTTAGATCGCCCAACTGCTGCCGGACGATGCCGAGGTTGACCAGCGCCTGCTCGCTGTCCGGGCGGATACGGGTGGCTTCCTGATAGGCCTGTAGTGCCTGCTCCATGCGCTGTAGCTTCTGGTAGGCGACACCGAGGTTGAACCAGCGCTCAAAGTGATCGGGAGTGTACTCGACCAGCTTTTGGCAGAATTTGGCGGCGGCCTCATAGTCCGCCGTGGTGAAGGCGCAGGTGGCCAAGCCTTCCAGCGCGGGCTGAGAAAATGGCCGGATCTCGAGCAGCTTCTCCGAGTGCGCGCGAATGATGTTTACGTCCTTCAGCGCGATGCCGATGGTGATCAAATTGACGAGGGCCTCTTCACTGGCCGGATTGCGCTCCAGCATGCGGTTGTAAAGAGCGAGGGCGTCCTCAAGGCGATTGAGCAATTGGAGCGAGACGGCCTTGCCGAACAGCGCGGTCTCGTTGTCCGAGTCGGCCTTGAGCACCTGCTCGAAGAGGTCGAGCGCCTGCGGGGCGCGATCGGTGTGCAAGTACGCGACGCCGAGGCCGAGCCTGGTTTGCGACGTGGCGGTGGGCAGTTCGACGGCCTTCTGGAAATTGTCGGCGGCCTCAGACCAGCGACCGAGCTTTTCGCAGCATACGGCAAGGTTGAAGTGCGCGGACGGGTGCTTGGAATTGAGATCCAGCAGCTTTTGATAGCTGCGAGCCGCCTCTTCGAACTGTTCGAGCTCAAAGTGCAGATGGCCCCGGGCCGAATAGAGCTCGGCATCCTGTTGACCGGAATCGAGCGCGTCATGGATCTCTTTGAGCGCCTCTTTGCGCTTACCTTCAAGATGGAGAGCGACGGCTCGCGCGAGCGCGGACTGCCCCTCAGTGTGGCGACCTGCGGAGTTTGCTCCGTTGGGCTTGGTTGCCGTTGATTCCTTTCGCCGGAATGTCATTGCTCAGACCTCACATTAGGATTGGAAACGTTGTAGGGGACGAGGAAGGCGCAAAGCCTTCCCAGAAAATCGTACTGGTGCGACACCTCAACCCAGCGCAGGCGTGCGTCTTCTCCCGCTTCGGTGTAGAAACCCACACCTCCGCGAGCCAAGCGGTCGTCGGTAAAGACGTCCACGACCTGACCCTGGACCGTAGTCACAAAATCTGTTCCACGCGCTTCGACGGCCACGCGGTAGATCGTG
Source organism: Bryobacter sp. (assembly GCA_025356215.1). Taxonomy (GTDB): domain Bacteria; phylum Acidobacteriota; class Terriglobia; order Bryobacterales; family Bryobacteraceae; genus Bryobacter. The sequence goes on from JANXUM010000395.1 coordinate 4,854, forward strand.
TCCAGCCTGCCCTGGAACGGCAAGGGAGTCGACTTGCGCGGCCCAGCCCGGCCATTGACTACAGCAAACCGGACCAGTTCCACCGTGGGGATGGGACCGCCCTTGGTTATCTCAAGACGGGACACATAATAATTCTTTAGATCGGCGGCTCGGAACACCCACGATAGGGCTCTTTTTTCAATTGCGCCAAGGAATTCAAACCGGTAGTTCTCGAGCGCGATCGTGGGAGTGTAGAGAGCGAGTTGGCGGGGGCGGATAAAGCCGGCTGGATCGTAGTTCCAACCGCGGGCCCAGTCACCCGCGCCACTCCATTCGCCGAGGCCCTGCCGGAAGTCATCGCTGAGTTCGACGGCGGCCCGGCGCTGAATGCCCTCCCGGAGCCCGGCGAAAGTGTCTCCGGTATTGAGGATGCCCGTGACGTTGGGGGCGATCGAGGAGAACCTGCCAGTAACACTTTGCTTGGCGTTATCTTTCAGGCCGGGGCTATTGGCGAACCAGATGAGTGAGATGACGAGCGGGACTGCCAGGGCAATCCAGCGAAGGTCATTGGGGGCTTCTTCCCAACGGCGGCGCAGGGCGGTCCAAGAGAGCGTGAACTTGCCACCGGAAAGTTGACTGAGCGCTGAAAACGGCGAGGAAACGTCGCGAGCCGCGATGATCGCCAATCGAAGTTGAGGGCGGAAGATCCCCAAGCGCTCGACGGCGACGGCCTCGCGCAAGCGGGGCGCGGCTTCTGCCACTACGGCGGTGTAGGGAACCGGCACCATCTGCGAGGGGCGAAAACCTGGGGAGCGAATCTCAAGACTGGAGCGGCGGACGCCGGCGACCCGTGCCTTCTGTGGAATGGGCACAACCCGCTGCGTCGGATTGGCGGGCGATATGGCGCGGACGAAAGTGGCGGGGTGTAGCAGTGCCGCCTCAGACCTTTGGCAGCCACTAAACTGACGGAACAAAATCGACTGAAAGCCACCGCTGGCGGATATGCCGACTACCGCCGGCAGGGCACCGGCGATCCGGGGGAACGCGACCAGACGCGGCGAGCGGGGCGGGTAAAGCTTGGGCCGGGCGAGAAGGCGCTGGATTGGGCCAGCGATGACCAATCGCAAGGGCCGGAGCGCAGACTCGATGACGGCAATCGACGGCGCGGGCGGGCTAAAGTAATCCGGCCTGGCAGCAGGCGGGGTCGCCGCGCCCGATGCTTTCGGACTGGCAGCGAGTTCAAACGCAACGACACCGCCGCGCTGCGCTAGATCGAGATCGGCCAGGGTCTGCGCAGCGGGATGCAATTGAGCGGGATCGGAAATCTGGAAGCGGGCCAAGGGCGACTGGCGCGCGCCGGTGGAAAGCTCTCCCGGAGCAAGCTCAGTATCCTCCAGCGGTGACGGAAGCGGCGGCGTCGGTGAGAATTTGCGCTGAGTATTCGCCTGAGGGAGTTGCGAGAAAGCGAAACGCTTGGCCCCGTAGGAATCAATTGAGGCAATCGCGGCTGGCGATTGGGGACGCAGATTGGCGGCCAGATCAATCAGCGAGAGGCTGGCGCTGTCAAAATCCGGTTCGACTGGAGGATGTTCAGGCAATTCCAATTCCGATTTAGCTTGGGGCAAGGCCGGGGAACTGAAAGCCTGTGGCACAATCTCGACCGGTTGGAAGGCCGAGGGAAGTGCCTCCAAATCGGCACGATAGGATCTGAAAAGGAGGTGTGGAGTAGCGATGGTGGGCTCGACTGCCTGAGCCTCGCCAATGGCGCGCATGGCGTCCTCAACAGTGCTGGTGTTAACGAAGCTGATCGGATCGGCAAAGCTGTGCGGCGGCGCGATGGTTGCGCTCGATTCTGGGCCCATCGGCACCAAGGCGATCGTCAATTGCTGACCGCTAAGCCAGAGAGCGGAGCGCGAGTCGCTTGGGGCAATTTGCTGGGAGATGTATTCGCCAGGCTGGGGCGGCAACGGCTTCGAAATCGGACGCACCTGGGCGGCGGGCTTGCGCCCAGTCCCCATCCTCATCTGCTGATCAACCAGTCGGGCGACCGCTAGCTTCTCCTGCTCCCCGTTATAAGCTTGGCGGTGAGCGACCGAGCAAAAATCTTCGGCGGTGAGCTTCTTCACCATCGTTAGCTTTTTGCCGCAATAGAGACACACCATATAAGACACGATCGTCTAGGGGACTATCGTCCGCTCTACGGGTTTTCCTTAGGGCGATCCGGAAAAAGCGAAAGCGCCGGGATGAACCGGCGCCTGGGGAGGAATCGAAGGAAGCTAAAAGAAGGCGAATCTAGATTGGTTCTGGGAAGCGGAGCTTGGATTTTTGCAATGAGCGGTCAAGCATCTCGATCGCTTCTTTTTCAATCAAGGCCCGGGAGATGGCGACCTCGGCCAGAAGCATCTGGCGGCTGCGCTCGAGCATTTTCTTCTCGCGGAAGCTGAGCGGCTTGTCGCCCTGAATCAGGAGCAGTGTCTTGAACACCTCGGCAATTTCCGAGAGCGACCCTTTCCCCATTTTCTCAGTATTTTCTTTGAAGCGGTGTTTCCAGTCGGGATTCCAACGTGGCGTTCCGGAGGCGAGAAAGTTAAGCACTTTCGCAACTTCGGTATTCCGGGTGACCTTGCGTAGGCCGACTTCTTCCGCGTGGGAGAAGGGCACCATGACGGTCATGGAACTGTATGCAAGACGGAGCAAATAGAAGCGCTCGTTCTGAAGACCGAAAGAACGAACGCTGATGTTTTCAATCGTACCGACACCGTGATTGGGATAAACCACTTTTTCGCCGATTTGAAAGGTCATTCCTGGACCCCTTGTACACTTAGAATTCGTTGTCACCTCATTGAAACCGGGATGACTATACGAAGGGTAGATCGGCGCTAGACGATTGTCAACGGAAGCCGTTGCAAAAGTTGCACTTTTTCTTCAATTTAGCTCATCCAAGGGAAATTTTTTTGAAGTGGTGGGGCACGGGCCTGAAATATGAAAAACAGTAGCGCCAGGACCCTAGATACACCACGCTCAGGTGTATCTTTTGGGTCGTCTCGAAGCCCTCAGAAATCGAGGCGTAGCGCCATCTGCATCACGCGCGCACCATTGCCTGAGCTGCCATTCACAAGGGCGGTCACCCGGCCAAAGGAGTTCGGTGTCGACAGGTTGTTGCTGGGATTATCGAAGTTGGCACGGTTCAACAAGTTGAACATTTCGAGGCGGTAGGCGAGCCTGACGCGTTCGGAGAGGGGTACTCGCTTCACCAATGACATGTCGAGATTATAGAAGCCGGGGCCACGGAAGTTGTTACGACCGGCGCTGCCAGTGCTCCCTGCCGGGGCGAAGCTAAACTGGGCCACCTCGGCGGCGCTGAAGTAGAAGACTCCCCCACCTTGCTTGGAAATGGAGCCGATGCTGCGATCGGTTCCGGTGAAGTCGCCGAGCAGACTTGCCGTTGACCCGGCGGTGCGCCGCCCGCTCAAGATGGCGACCGGCCGGCCGGACTGGAAGATTCCGATCGCACCCAGGTCCCAGTCGCCAATGATCTTGTTGAGGATGGTCGGCGCGTCAGTGAAAAAGCGCTTGCCGCGCCCAAAAGGCAAAGCGTAGCTGGCGAGGAAATTCATGACATGAGGACGGTCGGCGGTGGTGCGCGAGTAGTTGGAGCGCAGATTGTAGTTGTCCAGCGGCGCGGCGGCGGCGGTGAAGCCGTTGCCCTCGTCGGAGGAGTTGTCGAGCGCCTTTGAATAGGTGTAGTTCAGCGCGGCGCGCAGGCCGCCCGCGTTGCGCGACAGCGACATCTGCAGTCCGTTGTAGTGGCTACGCCCATCGTTAGTACCCAGAATCAGTTGATTGAACTGCGGGAAGTTGCGGATGTAGTAGTTGCTGATTCCGGCGGCGGCAAAGCGGCTGTAGTTGGCCGCGGAAGTGTCGATCGTATTCGCCGCCGTCCCGGCCAGGCCCTGGTCGATGGTGCCCCCACCAATGGCCGAGACCGCCGCCGCCGGCGTGCCGAAGAGCCGCACCAGCGAATTGCCGCCGCTGGGCGCGGCACCCGTGGCGCGAAATGCTTGCAGCTCTTTGAATGAGTTGAGGAAGTCCCCATCCAGCTTGGGCTGATTGAGATCGCGATTCATGAATAGCTTGACGCCGAAAGTGCGCACATAGCCAACTTCAAACACGGTGTTCCGCGCGATCTCTTGCTGGATGCCAAAGCTGAAATGCTGCACGTAGCCGGTGCGAAGGTTGGGGCTGATCAAGACGACGGAGGTGCCACGGGTGAGCGCTGGAGCAAGGTCAGGCGCGGCGGGCTTCTGCGGGTACTCTGAATTGGTCAACACGGCCACGCTGCGGTTGGCCTCAGGCACGGCATTGGGGAATGTGTTAAGGGTCTGCGCAAAGCCCGGGGTGTTGCCATCGGCAGTGTTGGTGGCCGAACCAATCATGCGGTCGAAGAACACGCCGTAGTTACCGCGGACGGAGGTCTTACCCGTCCTGAACGGGTCCCAAGCAAAGCCGAAGCGGGGCGCAAAATTATTAAGGTCGGTATTGAACCAGGAGTTTTGCTTGACGATGCGGAAGTCGGAGATGTTGGCCGATTGGTTGATGTCGGCGGCCCGGGTGAGGGTTCCTTGGAGGCCGTTGGCTTCCGACGGCGCACCCAGGTATTCCCAACGCAGCCCGATGTTGAGAGTCAGGTTGGGACGGATCTTCCAGTCGTCTTGTAAGAAGGTGCCAAATTCTTTGAAGTTGAAGGTGCGGGTGCGCGGAAGACCGGCGTCCTGGAACTGCGTCAGGTCGCTGTAGAAGGTGGTGGCGATCTGGCCGACGCGCCCAAGGACGTCGTTGTACAGGTTCTCGAACTGCTGCCTCACGGCGGAGCTAACGCCGCTCTGGCCCACTTGCGGACCCAGCGCGGCGGGCGCGATGTTTCCGTTGACGCGGGCAAGGCTGACGTTGGGATAGATGCCGGCGAAGTTCTGATTGAACTGGCTGATCGTGCGGAAGCTCGCGCCCAGCTTGAACGTGTGCTTACCGCGCAGGACCGTCAGGTTGTCGCTGAAATCGTTTACGGGAGCATTGCGATTCTGGCCGAAGGCGGCGCTGATCGGATCGGTGAACAGGTTGGTGACGACGGCGGGACCCGCCGGTCGATCGGGGCGGAGAAACTCGGTATAGGCAAACTGGCGGCCAGCGCGGAACTCGTTGATCAAAGTTGGCGAGAGCGTCCAATCGGAGCCAATGCTCAGGCCGTAGCGATCGTTGATGATGGTGCCGTCTTTCTGGGTCTGAAAGGTGCGCTCGGCGAGATTCAAGTTATCCACCTGTTCCGCCTTGAGCTTGGAGTAGCGGAAGAACACACGATGCAATTGGGTGGCCTGCCAATCCACCTTGCCGGTGCCCTGGTAGCTCTTGGCGGGAGCGGCGATGTTGAGCCGGTAGCCCGCGCTGTTGAGGCCATCGCCCACCTCGGCGTTGTTGGGCGTTGGAAAGAGCGCAAAAATGCTCTTCATCGTGGGATCCACTCCCCTGCCGGCGGGGTCGTTGCGGGCAATGTCATAGCTTTGAATATTGCCCGACGCGTCGCGCCATCGGAAGATGCCCAACTTGGCTTCAGGCGTCGCGACGATGCGGTTGCGGCTGACGTCCTGGCGGGTATCGGTGCCCTGGAAATTGCCGAAGAAGAAGATCTTGTTTTTCAGGACAGGCCCGCCGAGGCTGCCTCCGTAGATACTCTGGTTGAACTTGGGGCGCGGCGTGCCCGAGGAGTTATTGAAAAAGGTGTTCGAGTTGAGCGCGCTGTTGCGCAGATACTCGAAGCCGTTGCCGTGAAACCGATTGGTGCCGGACCGGGTGACGATCTCGATCTGCGCGCCGCCGCTGCGGCCGAGCTCAGCCTTGCCGCCGTTGGTTACGATGCGGACTTCTTCGACCGAGTCGGTGTTGGAAGGCGTAAGCGCGAGACCGAAGCGGGGCACGACGCTGTCGTTGACGTCAATGCCGTCCAGCCGCGTGTTGTTGGAGCCCTGGCGTAGCCCGTTAACGCGGGAGAAGGACTGGTCTCCGGCGTCGACGCTGATGCCGGGATTCATCGCGACCAGCGACAGCGGACCGCGGCCCAACTGCGGCAGTGTATCGATGTCGCGCATGTTGATGCTGCGCGCCGCCTGGGCGTCGGAGGTGTTGACCTGAACCGCGTTGGCCTCGACGGAGATCGATTCGGAAACTTGTCCCAGTTCCATCCTTACCGTCTGGCGTAGCGTGGTGCCGCTGAGTAGCTCGATGTTGCCGACGACAGCCTTGCGAAAACCGGCGGCCTCGACGCTGATCTCGTAGAGGGATGGGCGCAGCGCGGCGAAGACGATTGCGCCGTCCGGATTGAGCGCGCCATCGCCGCCCAGGGCGATCTGGCGGCGCAAATCTTTTAGGGCGATCTTGGCATTGGCGACCGCCGCGCCGGAAGCGTCCTGGACCGCGATCTCTAGACGCCCATTCACGACCTGGGACAGCGCCGGCACAGCCAGCAACGCAAGCAAATAGTAACGCATTGTAGACAAAAGACCCCTTGCAGCGAAGTTTAGGGCTGCAAGGGGGAATGCGGTACCAATTTGGGATCAAACGAAAACCCGGCGGGCCAGAGTGTGGCGCCGCCGGGCTGAGTCGGTTTGTTGGTTAACGGTTTAGAACTGAAAGCGCAGTGCCACTTGAAGCACACGCGCGCCGGTTCCAGAGGAGGTGTTGGATGTCGCCGAAGAGCGGCCTAGAGTGGTCGGCGTCAGCAAACTGCTGCCGATGGTTGTGAAGTTCGCGTGATTGGCCAAGTTGTAGGCCTCTCCGCGAATCTGCATGCTGAAACGCTCGGTGATGGCCACCGGCTTGACGAGGGACGCGTCCATGTTGATGAATCGCGGTCCGCGGAAGGAGTTGCGACCGCTGTTGCCGATTTCGCCGGCTCCAGGGAAGCTAAAAGCGGCAACTTGCTCAGGGGTGAAGAACTGAACGCCGCGACCGTCCTTGACAACGGAACCGATGGTACGGTCACCGCTGTAGTTGGCGTAGGTGTTGAGCGTTGACCCGAGGGTGCGGCGCCCGCTGGTGACCGAGAAGACCGTGCCGGACTGGGCTAGCATGAGGCCGCCAATGGACCAGCCGCCGATCACACGATCGACCAGGCCGTTGGTGCTGCTTAGGAAGCGCTGGCCCTTGCCGAAGGGGAGGGTGTAATTGGCCGAGAAGTTGATCGCGTGAGGACGATCGGTATCGGAGCGGCCACGGTTGTTCACGAAATTGTAGTTATCGACAGGGGCGGTGAAGCCGTTGCCGTCAACCGACGAGTTGTCGATCGACTTCGAGTAGGTGTAGTTGAAGATCGCGGTTGCGTTCTTGGTGCGGTGAGACAAGGTCATCTGCAACGAGTTGTAGCTGGACGAACCAAGGTTGGTGCCGTACTGCACCTGATTGAACTGCGGATAGTTGCGGAGGTAGTTGTCGCTGACACCGGCGGCGGCAAAACGGTTGTAGTTGCTCGCGGTACGATCCAGGTTGTCTGCAACCGTACCGGCCAAGCCTTGGGCCAGATTGGTGGCGCCCAGCGCGGAGACCGCCCCGGCTGCGCCGCCGAAGATGCGGGCCAGCGTGTTGCCGGCGCCGACCGGAGTGCCATTGGCTGAGAACGCCTGAAGCTCCTTGAAGGACGTCAGGAAGTCGCCGTAAATACGTGGCTGGTTGATGTCCTGGAATGCGAAGAGCTTGGTGCCCAGCGTTCGGACGAAACCAAGGTCGAGGACTGTGCCGCGGCGCAGCTCCTGCGAGATGCCGAAGTTGACTTGCTGCGCATAGCCGGTGCTGAGATTCGGATTAAATACCGAGATCGTCTGGTTGCGCGTAAGGGGTAGATTTACCGTCGGGGTTGCCGGCTTGATCGGTAGATCGGCGGCGACCAAGTTATTTACCGTGCGAACCGTGCCACCGGCGCCGTTCGGGAAGGTGGTGGTGTTTTGCGAGAAGCCGGGGGTGTTGCCGTCCACTTGGCTGGCCGTCGCGCCGATGATGCGGT
>JANXUM010000422.1 GCA_025356215.1 Bryobacter sp.
CCAAGATCGAGCCTCCGCCTCCGCCACCCGCCCCCAAACCGCCGAAGGACTGGCTCGAGATGTCCCGCGCCAAGGTGGCGGTCGAAGCCCCGATGGCCAAGCCAACCAAGTCGTCGAGAGTACCTGCCCCCGCAGCCCCCGCCGGCCAAATGATGGACGATATCTCGCTGATCCGAACCAAGGATGGTCGTGTCGGCTGGGTCCTCACCAACGCCATTTTCCTTGAGGTTCCCGACGAGGTTGCCCAGTATGCTGAAGGCAACCGGATCACGGCCTACTTCCCGATGGGCGAAGTAGCCGACGGAGACCAGCGGCACAAGCACTGGCTCTGGGCCACGCAGAGCCAAAAGTTCGCCCCTTTCGAGTTCGACGGCATTCGCATGTTCACCTACAACATCCGCCGCCACCGCTACGAAACCGCTCACCGCGAACGCGGCTTCCGCGGGTTTTTCCCGATCCTGGTTGACGCCAACAAGCCCGAACCCGAGTTCAAGATGATCTTTGAGGACGCCTCCGGCCAGCGTTGGCTCAAATCGCTTGTCTTCGACGGCAACCGTGTCCGCACCCTCGGCAAGCAGCCTTACACGCCCCCCAAAGACGCAGCCCCGGTCAGCGCCAGCCCCCCGCCCGTCAAGCCCGATCCCAGCCTTCTCGATCGTATGAAGATGCTGCTTCCGGGCAAGCGTTAAGGCGATACAATCTCCACATGCAGCGTCGCGACTTCATCCAAACCACGGCCGCCTTGGGCATCTCTTCAGCCGCCCTGGCGCAAATGCCTATGCCGATGGACATCCTCGGCAAGTCTCAACTCAAGGTATCCAAATTTACCCTCGGCGGCTATCACATGCGTGTCGGCGGTGAGATCAACGGCGTCCGCATCATCCAGCGCGCCATGGAACTCGGCGTCAACTTCTTCGATAGCGCCGCCAAGTACCACAACGGCGAGAGCGACGTTACCTACGGCAAGGTCTTTGGGGATTCTCCCAGCCTTCGCCAGCGAGTGCTGCTGATGTCCAAAGCCGAGAACCGCACCCGCGACGGCGCAATGCTACAGCTAGAGAACACCCTCAAGCGCATGAAGACCGACTATCTCGATCTCTGGCAGTGTCACGAGGTCGTGACCCTCGAAGAGGTCGACAAGATCTTCGGCCCCAAAGGTTCGCTTGAAGCCTTCGTCAAGGCCAAAGAGCAAGGCAAGGTCCGCCACATCGGCTTCACCGGCCACGCTGACCCCAAGACCCATCTTGCACTCTTGAACGGTTACTCCGGCTGGGAGACCGTACAGTGCCCGGTTAACCTCATCGACCCCCACTACCTGAGCTTCATCCAGAACGTCCACCCCAAGGTCCGCGAGCGCGGCCTCGGCCTGATCGGCATGAAGTCCAATGCCATGGGCGGCATCGGCAAGATGCGCATCGCCACCATCGAGGAATGTCTCCGCTTCGCTTGGACCCAGAACCCCAACACACTTGTCTCAGGAGTCGAATCCATCGACCAGTTGGAACAGAACGTCGCCGTTTTGAAGACGCTGAAAAAGCTTAACCCCGCCGAGATGTCGTCGATCCTCGAGCGCACCTCAAAGGGGCCGGTCGGCTCCAAGATCGAGACTTACAAGAAGAAAGAATCGACAGCGATGCGCCACAAAGCGCACATGGACGGCGATCCGCTGGACGCCTAGCGCGCCAATCGGATATCAGTCTCCCGGTCGACGTACTTCCACTCATCACTTCGGCGCAGTTCGCCCACCAGGTCCTCAAAAGCCTGCGCGTTCGCTGGCGCATAGTCAAACCAGGTTAGAAAGTCGAAAGGCTCGGCTTGGTTCAAGTCCCGGCAGTGGTGCAGCCTTCGCGCGATCTCGGGCAGGTACTTCATTCCCGTCTTGTTGTGGTGCGAGCGCTCCTCGAAGATCTTGCGCCGCTCGTCTTGCGGCAGGTCCCACCATGCCGTGCTTTTGCGAATCGGGATCAGCGCCGCGCGTGCCGCCTCCGGCCTGCCGATTGCTGCCTGCTTGGCTACGAGCATCGCCTTCTCGACCGCTGTCGTGTACCGGGCGTTGCTGGTCGCCCCGCGCAAGGCCCACTTGGCATGCGCAGGTAAACTCACCACCAATCCTTGGATCACGTTCAGCCGCTCGACTGCCGCCATCGGCTCTCCCGCCGCGGCCTTCATTGAGATCACTTCCCATTCCCCCGCCTTGCCCCCGACAAACGAATAGAGCCTCGGGTTCACGGGTTATGTCTCTCTTCGCAACACGACCCGCGCAGGAGCACCGTCAGAGCCATCGATCTTCAGGGGTAGGCAGATCAGTTCGTACTCGCCCGGCTCGACGTCTTTCAGGTTCAATCCCTCGATCACGGCGATGCCCGCGCCAAGGATCGTCACATGTGTCTCAACCGTGTCGTGCTTGAAGCCGCCGATCGACAGGTAGTCCACCCCAACAGTCCTCACGCCGCGCTCCACCAGATACTTGGCACCCTCATCGGCGATGTACACGAAGTCCTCATGGAACTCCTCTTGCGCCCAAGCGACGTTGGAGTTACGCGTTTTGAACAGAATCCGCTCCCCCGCCTTGGGCTCCAGCTTCTCGAGCTCCGCTCGCCGGATCGCCAACCGGTCGTGAATCTCCACCACACGCGCCGGCCCGATCAACGCGTCGAGATCAGCTTGCTCAATTCCTACGCCGCTTTTGACGAAATGCCGCGGGGCGTCCATGTGCGTGGCTGTATGAACGCTGATGTTGAGCCGCGTGACGTTGCACATGTCGCCGCGATCCATCCACATCACCTGCTCCACCTTTGGCGCCGGATCGCCCGGCCATCGCACCATCCCGTCGCGTATCGCCACGCTCACGTCCCAGTAGCGCCACGCCATTACTCAACTTCCTCCCCGTCCAGTTTGCGCATCCGCTTTTTGTACAACACCTCGGACCGGTTCGGCGACTCGCGCAGCAACAGCAGCCAAACCCCCAGCAGACTTACCAACGTCGACACCACACCCACCAGTAGATAGTCCACCGGCTTCATCGGCTTGGGCATCCACTGCAGCATCAGGAACGCGGCGATCCCGAAGATCACCAAATCGAACATCACCAGTGCCGCAACTCTCGACCCGCTAATTTGCATCTACCTAATCGTACTTCTCAACGATGATCTGCTTCCTGTCAAAGCCCTTGGCTCTGAGCTCTTCCCGCACGCTGTCCACCATCTCCTTGAGGCCGCAGACGTAGACGTCGAGGTCGGTCCGCTCGCCAATCGTCTCCCAGAGCAATGGCTGCACACGGCCCGTCAATCCCGTCCAGCCTTCCGGTGGACGCGTCACCGTTGCTAAGAATTTGAAGTTGGTGTGCCGTTCAGCTAGTGCCTCAAACTCATCGCGGAACATCAAGCCCTCCGCGTGACGGGCCCCAAAGATCAACGTCGCCTTCGTCCCTTGATCGAGATATCCTGCCTGCTTCAGCATCGGTCGGTACGGCACGACGCCGGTGCCTGTGGCGACGAAGATGGCCTCACGGTCCTTGGCCCGCACCGTGAACGAGCCGACCGGCCCCTTGGCCGGCACGATGTCGCCCGGCTGCAACCCGAACAGGTGCGGTGAAAAGGTCCCATCCTCCACCTTGTTCAGGCAGATCTCAAAGCGGTTGCCGCCCGGCAGCGATGAGATCGAATAGGCCCGTGTTGTCTTCTTACCGCCAATCGTTTCAGTCATCGACACCCATTGCCCGGGAATGAAGTCGAAGCTCTCCACACCCGGCAACTCAAAGCGGAAATTGCGTAGGCCGGGTGCCAACTCTTCAATCTCCACCAATCGCGCCCGGTGTTCTACGAGGGCCATGCAGCCACTCCTTGCTTGGCGCGGTCGAGCAAGATTGCCCCCAAACCCGGATGTCCGTCGAGTGGTGGAGTGACCTCAATCGGGAGGTCCGTTCGTTCGGCCTTGATCTTTTCGATCAGGTCAGGCAAGTCGCGCTTCAAGTGGAGTCCTACTGTCAAAAAGTACGGCACGACCAGGATACGGTCCGCACCGCGGGTGACCAAGTCATCCACCGCCCCGGCGAGATCCGGTTTGCCGCCGTCGAGAAACGACGTCGCCACCAAATCGAATGCCCCATCTTCGGCGACGCTGCGCGCCACAATCCGCACTGCTTCGTTCGCGCTCTCGACGCTCGAACCATGCGCAAATACTACGACCCCGGTTGCCATAACTCCATTGTCGCCGGATCGGCGGGCACCGGTGGGGGAACAAAGCGCCGCACCGCGTCTAGGAAGCTCCTGCCGCGCCGCCTGCCGTTGTTGACTTGCAGTTCCATGCGTTGGAAGAACAGCAGGACCCCGAGTACGTGCGAGTCCAAGATGCCCGCGTAACCTGCCTGTTCGTGCACGCGCCGCCGGAACTCTTCGAGGCGCCCTTGCACTTGTTCCTGCAGCGCCGCGGCGATTGGGTTTCGCGGCTTGCACTCGTAGATGAGACCGCTATTGCCAAGGGTCTTGTAGGTCTGCACGAGGCTCTCAATCGCCTCGCGCACGTCGTTGTCGATCAGGCCTTCGAGTCGGTAGATTCCTTCGGCGATGGCCGAGGCCGCGACTAGCACCAGAGGCTCGTGGTCGCGCAGGAACTCTTCTCTGACCAGGATCTCGGGATGGGGGATTTCGTCCGCCCTCAGTTCCCGAAGTTTTTCATGCGCTCGGGCCTGATTGAGGAATTCGCAGTCGAACGGGCACGCGATGGTCTCCTCGCGCTCTTGGCCGCAACAGTGCGGGCAGATGTTTTTTGCCAGCACCGGGCAGTGGCGCTTGGCGCGCCGGGATTCACAGACCGAACAGATCACATCTAAGACTAGAACAGGACCGACACACCGAACTGCGCGACAAAGTTATGGAACCAGCCGTCCAGCTTGGCACCGGGGGCGGGCGCAATCACCTTCGTGGGCACTGGCGAGATATAGTCGCGGAACTCGGCCCGGAAGGCGAGGTGCTTGGCGGGCATGAACTTAATGCCCCCGCCGACGGAGACCAGCGGAACCCATTCCTTGGTCTTGGTCAGGAAAGCAAAGTTGTTTAAAGGCTGAACGGCGATCTCACGGCCTGTGCCCTCGTACCCGCGCATACCGGCGCCGAATGCGATGAAGGGACGGATCTTGGACCCGCGCGGGGCTGCATGTAACAGGAAGTCATAGTGGATCGAGTTCGAGCGCGAGCCGAAGCTGTAGTTGACTCCGTCCTTCTGCAGCTTGAGGTCATTGTTCTGGTACATGTAGCGGATTTCCCCGCCAATGTACTTGTGCATGTCGTTGCCGAGCCAGGCGCTGACTCCCCAGCCATTGTTCAAGCCCGCGTTGGCCTTAAGGCTGCTGGTGGAGACTTCGCGCGACGTGTAGAAAGTACCGGCCGCCCCGGCACCGAATTCCCAGCGCTGGGCAAGCGCGGGAAACGCCGCCAACAGGCCGGTGGCCAAAATCACGCCCCGAAGGGTACGGTTCAAGGTGTTGCGCATTCGCTAGCTCCTAGTAAATCTCAAGCAGTAAAACAGATCCGACTATAAATGTTTTAGTCAATCACTCGCAAGTTGAGCGTCGTCACGCCGCCGCCCTGGGTGATGGTGAGCGGAACGGTGAAGCCCGTCGGCGTCCAGGTCAAAATCTTTACATTGATCTGGTAGACGCCTACTTCGCCAGGCGTCAGACCGGAGAAGGTGACCGGCTGCTCGACGCCGCCAATGCTAACTTTGGGAGTCACGAGGGGGGTCGCCAATGGGTCGGACGGTGAACTCAGACCGCTATCCACCGCCGGGTTGGTTTTACCCAAGCCAGTCAGATAAATCACGATAGAGTCACCCCGCTTCACAGGGTTTGAATTTGTTACGAGCAGTCCGTTGCGACCGTTGACGATCGTGGCCACTTGGCCGTCGATGCCTTCAATCAGTGTTCGGAATATGCTGGGTGCGGTGGATGCCACGTTCAGATTGAAGTTGTCGCTCACCCCGCCCGGGGTGCGCAAGATTAGAGTCGTGTTGCCGACCGTCTCGAACGGGATCTGAGCGTTAATCTCGGTGGCGCTGACGAAAATCAACGGAATCGGCTGCCCATTGACTGTGATGCAGCTTTCGCCGAGCGCGGTCGGCAGGGGCCTCTCTCTCGAAACCTGATTGATGGGGCTTAGGTCCTTGCCTTCGATCCTAACCAAGCTGCCAGGGGCGATCGCGGTCGAACCATCGGCCAGATTGGTGACCTTGGTGATGCGCGGCGTGGCGACGGCGGCATCGTAGTTCCACGGAAGCACCGTAAAGCCGGATACTGTCAGCAGAACGATCGCGTTGCGCGAGTAGAGCGGTGCCACGGTGCGGATAAAAGGCTGAGTCGTAAGGTTGGACTGTACGGGCGACTCAACTGTTCGCGTTCCAATCTGAGCGGTAGCGGTCGGGAAGACGAGGCGCTGGATTGTCCCGGGGCCGTCGACGCTGCCAGAGGTGACCCGGAAACCGATGTTGTCAACGAAAGAAAAGCCGTAGTTGGGCTGCGTGTCGGCGGCTAGGCGCTTAATCGGCACTAATGACCCGTTGAGGAGGAAATTGCCGATGACGAACTGGTCGAAGCTTGAGGCGGCATAGGCACCCCCAAGCGCCGGGGCATCCTTGCGCGAGGTTGTGAAGGAATTCGAGTTCCCGTCGAACAGGTAGGTCGTGCCGTCCTTGGAGGCACCCATAATCTTGGCCCCGTTCGGCGTCGCGACGAGGATGGTGTCGACGTTGATATTGTTCTCCCAGACGTCGAGGGTGGGAAGCTCAAACGCCTTTCGCGATAGGAAATCTACGCGAGAGATTTTGTTTTGCGGCCCTGCCACACGGCTGGCAACCAGAGTCGTCCCGGCGGCGCTGGCGATGCTCCTTGGATAGTGACCACTCGGCATTTGGATCGAGGGCTGTTGCTGAAGAGTATCGAGCGCGTATACGTAGATCACCTGCGAATTGTCCGCGCCGACCAGCAGGAAGCGCCGGTCGAAACTGAAAGCCAATTGCGTCGGCGTATTGCCGGTGCGCAGTGTCGCAACCTGTTGATAGGTGGTTCCGTCGAAAACCAGTACGCTGTTTGTGTCCTGCTGGATGACAAAGAAGCGGTCGCGCGTCGGGTCGGCGGCAATGTCGACCAACGTACCGGGGATGTTGATGCTGGTGCCGCGCTGGTCGGGCTCTTTTGAATTGATCAGGAGGCGCACCTTGGAGTTGCGCAAGACCGACCCGTCCGAGACAATGTCCATCGTGCGGACAACCGTGCCGCGGGTGTTGCTAAAGGTTAGAGGATCGACGCTGACAGTGATGGTGGCCGGAGTAATTCCCGCGATCGGCTCGACGGTGACGCCGGCCGGAATGTTGGTGAACGCAAAGTCGGTCTGTTGGCCGCTCGAGTCGCCGATTGTGAACTTCTGAACAGCAATCCGCCGGTCGCAGAAGTTGCCACGGAAGATGAGATCGGGAACGCTCGGGACAACCTTGCGCTGCTTGTAGAGGTCGCCCACCGGGAGAATCATGATGCCGCTCTCGGAACTCGCGTACATGGTGTTTCCGTCCGCGCTGAGGATAGCTTTGCCCGATAGGTTCTCCGGCAGCTTGAGGCGCTCTCGGACCGTGAGGTTGTCGGCGTCGAGAACTTGGAGGATCTTTTCCTGATCGATTGAGGTCGGAGTGACCGGAGTGACGGGAGTGGTGGTGGTGCCGCCGGTCGTCGGCGCCGCGGCGGCCGCCACCTCATTCATCTGGGCGTAAATGAGGTTGCGGGGCGTGTCGAACACATGGCCGCCAATATTGAGCACCCCGCTAGCATTGGGGAACTGTGAAACGCTTACGAAGTTCTCATTATAAAGAGACCAGCCGATGAGGACGCTTGTGCCATTGGCATTCGTGCTGAGGGTGCGCGGGGCTAGCGAGGGCGAGGCGGTCCAGAATGCGGTGATAAGTGCTTGACCGACGTCAAAACGGTAAAAAAGCGTTTGCCCGTCGCCAGGCCCCTGCAGCACTCCGTAGATTCGCGTGTAGTCGCGAGTGGCTTGGCTTGAACTGGCGACAATGTTTTGGGGGAAATTGTTGACAGGCTGAGGCAGGGCTTTGACCGCGAGCTCTCCGATGCTTAGGAGGGTACGGGTGGTGCCTGTAATCGGATCAAAGAGCAGGAAGGCATTCGAGGTCGAGACCAGGGCAAGGCCGTCAGATCCCCAGGCGACGCTCAAGGGGACCGCCGACAGGCTAAAGGTCTGCCGTTGGTTGCTCTCGAGGTTGATCAAGGTCAATGCGTTGCGGGGCTGGTTTGGAGTAGCGAAATTGCCGTAATGGGCCACCAGTAGCCAACGTCTGTCGGGCGAAACGGCAAGAGAGCCGGGTTGCGGCGCCACGTTGAAGGAGGTTTGGATCGCTCCGGTTTCGAGCGACATAACCTCAATCCGGTTCGCAGTGAAGTTCGCAACGTAGAGAACTCCGCGTCCTTCGTCCAGGGCCAAGTCTGCGGCTTGGCCGCCAATGACGATTGGCCGTCCGAAAGTTGCCGCGGACATCCTGTTCGATAGGAGGAGGGCGGCGGCGCAAAGCGCCATCGAGGTCCATTTGTTGAGCCGCATTGCCAATGTCATGCCAAAATCACCTTTCATCTAACAGCTACTTCGGGGTTTGCGCGGCCGGGAACA
Organism: Bryobacter sp.; assembly: GCA_025356215.1. Taxonomy (GTDB): domain Bacteria; phylum Acidobacteriota; class Terriglobia; order Bryobacterales; family Bryobacteraceae; genus Bryobacter. The sequence goes on from JANXUM010000422.1 coordinate 8,667, forward strand.
TACAATAAATCCCTCTGAGGTCTGTCCCCGGCCGCCCAAGATACTATTCGTCCACGTTCTTTTTGCGGCGCAACACAATCAAGCCAAGCAGGCTGACTGAGAGCACAGCACAGATGATTCGAAACATCGAGGCATCAAGCATTTCGAGTTCTCCTTTCCAGTTGCATTTGACATTCCCGCGACCTTAGGCCGTCTATAGTTATTCATTCGGCTGTCGCCCCCGAAAACTTCAGGGGCTACATGTTGTTCATCATCGGCAGCAGTTCCCGCACAATCTTGACCGCGATGGGCCCGACGGTGACGATGAAAAGCGTAGGAAGAATACAGAAAAAAATCGGAAAGATGAGCTTGACGCCGAGCTTGGCCGCCTTTTCCTCGGCGATTTGCCGGGCCTGGACGCGCATGTAGTCGGCGTGGGCCCGCAGGCTCTGTGCGACGCCGGTGCCGAAGCGGTCGGCCTGGATTAAGACGGCCACGAGCTTCTTAAGATCGTCGACCGAGGTGCGCTCGGCCAGGTTGCGTAGCGCCTCGGCGCGGCGCTTGCCCGCTTTCAATTCAAGATTGACGAGCATGAACTCCTCGCAGATCTCAGGGTGGGCGTGTTCTAGCTCTTTGGAAACCTGAAGGATCGCCTGATCGAGGCCGAGGCCACTCTCGACGCAAACCACCAGCAAGTCAAGCCCGTTGGCCAAGCCGCGCTGGATCTGCTTCTGACGGCGCTTGCCCATAATGCTGACGTACTCGTTCGGGCCGAAGAAGCCAGCGGCCACGCTACACAGTACGGCGATAAATTTATTGCTTGGATCAGCCGGCGAGCCGGCCACCGCCACGCTCATCACGATGGGGACGACTGCCCCGAAGAACACTTTGCATCCGTAGAAAATTTTGAGCGCGTTGGGGCCCCGCATGCCGGCGCGGATGAGCCGCCGCTGCATGACCGTGACGTCTTTGGGTGAAGCCGGCAGAACGTTGCCGAGCTTTTGGACGAGCTCGTGAAAGACCAGGCTGGGATGCTTTGGGGCGATGTCGTGCATCTCCATCGAGACCCCGGTGACCCTCTCGATAGCCTCCTTGGGCTGGACCCACATCCTCATCCCGACGGTCGAGATGACCAGCGCGACGACGATGAAGATGGCGAAAGCGATGACGATCATCATGGATTTAGACCTCGATCTTCACGATTTGTTGAATGACCCAATAGCCGGTCAGTTGGAGAGTGATGCCGGCAGCCGCCATATACATGCCGACTTCTTCGTTTAAGAAAAAGAGGACGTAGTCCTTGTTGGTGAAGAACATCAATACGCAGACCGCGATCGGGATGCTGCTCAAGGCCATGCCGGTCATGCGGCCGTGCGCCGAGATGGAGCGGATCTTGCCGCGGAGCTTGAAGCGCTCGCGAATAATGAAGGCCAGCTTGTCGAGAATTTCGGCCAGGTTGCCGCCTGTGCGCTTCTGGAGGATTACGGCCGATACAAAGAACTGAACGTCGAGCAGCGGGACGCGTTTGGCAAGCTTTTCCAAAGCTACATCGAGTGGCAGGCCAAGGTTGTGCTCCTCGAAAGCACGCTTGAATTCGCCCGACAGCGGCTCTTGAAATTCGCGATGGATCATCTCGAGCGAGACCGAGAACGCATGTCCGGCGCGCATGGAACGCGAAACGAACTCGAGTGAATCGGGGAATAGTTCCTCGAAACGATGAAGGCGGGACGCTTTCTTACTCATCACGTGGAGGATCGGAAGAAAGGAACAGGCGGCGGCCGGGATCAGACCGAGGATGCGGTACTTGGGCGGCAGCAGGAAGTGGACCATTAGATAGCCGATGAGGAAGCAACCGAGGCAAGCGTGGATGAGCCTGGCCACGCGCCATTTCAGGCCGGCCTGTTCGAGAAGCGTCTGCAGACGGGGCTGCAGGTCGAACTTCTTCATCAGCTTGATGGCGAACTTTCCGGTTTGAAGATCCTCAACCTCGATCAAGGCCGCCCGGCGCGGCTCTTTGCTCTTGACCTTGGCTTTCGGTTCTTTGCCAGCCAGGCGCGACTTGATTTTGTCGACATCCTGACTCTTGAAGACGGTGGAGACGAGATACCAGATCACCATGGATCCAACCCAAACGGCGATCGCGATCATTAAGAAAAAACCCATGGCAGTGTCCTTGGCGTCCTAGACTTCTTCGACTTCGTCAAACAGATCGGGGCGGAGCCGGATGCCCGCCGACAGCAACTTCTCGTAAAACTTGGGACGGATGCCGGTGGCGGCGAAGCGACCGAGAACCTTGCCCTCTGGCGACAGTCCGCGCTTCTCGAAAACGAAAATATCTTGAATGGTGATGATGTCGCCTTCCATGCCGGTGACTTCGGTGATCGAGGTGACGCGGCGGGAGCCATCGCTGAGACGGGCTGCCTGCACGAAGAGATTGACCGCACTTGAGATCTGCTGCCGAACCGACTCCAGTTTCATGTTTGAGTTAGCCAAGCTGACCATGACCTCAAGGCGAGAAACAGCGTCGCGTGGCGTGTTGGCGTGGACCGTTGTCAAGCTGCCGTCGTGACCGGTGTTCATGGCTTGCAACATGTCGAGGGCCTCTTCGCCGCGGACCTCGCCGACGACGATGCGGTCGGGACGCATACGCAAGCTGTTGACGAGTAGTTCGCGCTGGCGGATGGCGCCGTTGCCTTCCAGATTGGCGGGGCGGGTTTCCAGACGCGCGACGTGCGGTTGCTTGAGCTGCAATTCGGCGGCGTCTTCAATGGTCACGATCCGTTCTTTGGGGCTGATGAAGAAGCTCATCGCGTTGAGCAGCGTCGTCTTACCGGCACCGGTGCCGCCAGCGATGATGATATTTAGTTTGGCCTTGACGGCGGCTTCGAGCAGTTCCATCATCCCCTTGGTCATGGCCTTGCGGTCGACCAGATCGGGGGGCATGAGTTTATCCGCCGAGAAGCGGCGAATCGAGAGGAGCGGGCCGTCGACGGCGAGCGGCGGGATGATTGCGTTGACGCGGCTTCCGTCAAGCAGGCGGGCGTCGACCATCGGGTTGGACTCGTCGATGCGGCGGCCGACCTGGCTGACGATTTTGTCGATGATGCGCAGCAAGTGGGCGTCGTCGCGGAAGGTTACGTTGGTGAGCTCTAGCTGACCCTTGCGCTCGACATATACCTGTTTATAGGTGTTCACCAGAATATCGGAGATGGTGGGATCTTGAAGCATGGCCTCAAGCGGACCGAGGCCGAAAACTTCGTCCAGAACTTCGTCGCAAATCTGTTGTTTTTCGAGCGAGCTGAGGAGCGTTGGCTCGGAATCGATCAGCGAGACAAGCGCCTGGCGCACTTCGCTGCGGACACGCTGGTTGTCGATCGTCGCCAGCGCCTCCAAGTTGATCTTGTCGAGCAGCTTGCGATGGAGCGTGAACTTGAGCTCCTGATACTCCGGCTTCAACTGCACCTTGGGCTTGCCGGCGTTCTTCAGCAACCGCTGCTCCCAGCTCAGTTGGGTTTTCGATCCGTTATCGGTTGGGCTAATCATGGTTCAGGGTCCTTATGTTTGAGACAGGGCGGGCCGGGCCGCTTCGAGCATCGTCGCCATCTTTTTCTTTTCGGCTTCCGCCGTACCGGATAACTTGCGCGCAAGGCCTTCGACAGCTTTACCGAGTTCGCAATCTCCGCCCAGTGGCTGACCGAGCGTCACAACGCGGTGTAGAGAGAAATAGTCGTTCGGGAACATGGCGTCGACGGGCGAGTTGAAGATCTTTTCAAGATCGGCCAAGCCGATTCCATCGCGCTTGTTGACCCGGTTGACAAGCAGCTTGTAGCGGTCCTTGGTGAGACCAAGTTGGCCGAGCATGTTGATCGCCTTGCGGGCCAAGTGGAGGCTGGGCAGCTCGCCGGTGGAGACCAGATACATGGAATCGGCCTCGGTGAGCATCAGGAGGCTCGGGCGGTAGAAAATTGCGGGCAGGTCTACGACGACCCAGTCATAAAGCATCCGCGCATACTGCAGCACGCTGTGCAGGCGGTCACTCGGCACGTCGGCGGACATCGGTGCCTCAGGGGCGGGAAGAATATCGATTCCCGAACAGTGGGCGATTAGGGAACTCCAGACAGCCGGGTTGAGGCGATTGCCATGTTCGATGGCGTCCAGCATCGAGTAAGCATGGTTAAGCTTGAGGTAAAAACCGATGGTGCCTCCCATCAGGTCAAGGTCGAGCAACAGGACGCGTCGGCCGGTGACTTTCTTCAAGGTGAAGGCGGTTTGAGCGCTGAGCGTGGAGGCACCAGAACCGGGCTTGGAACTTGTGAAGGCGATGACCTTGCCGAGTTCGCGCTCAACAGGCGAGTCAGGCTCCTTCATCCGGCGAATCCGCTCGGCGGCCTCCAGTTGGGCGGAAGGCTCGAATGGGCTGTACAGGAAATCAATGGCGCCAAGACGCAAGCTGCGCAAAAGGGCGTCAGAATCGTTTTTACGATGAATGCCGATGACGTTGGTAGCCGGAGCGACGCGACCGATGATCTCAATCAGCTCGCAGGCGGAGTCGAGATTGGAGGCGAGGTCGAGGAGTACGACATCGGGTTGAACCTGGCGCAGGCGAATCTCAAGGGTCTGTTTGGGCGGATAGGACTTCAAGTCCGCCATAATCTGGAAGGAACGCGAGGCCTCCACGGACTGCGTGAGTGCAGAGGCGAGATCGCGATCCTGGCAGATGAGGATCGCGGTCAAGTCCAAGTTCATCGCACCGTAGGACGAGGAGTTCATTGGGTTAGTTCCCGCCTCCGGCGACCGGCGTTGCGTTCGGGATGGCGCTGAGCCCGCTGCTGGCGATGGGTGCGCCGACGGCGGGCGCAGAGATGGGCGCAGAGATGGGCGCAGAGATGAGCGCCGGTGCGGGGATAGCCACCGCCGGCGAGGATGCCTGGGCGGGAGCCGTCACGGCGTCGTTCTGTTTACGGACGGGCTTCCAGAACAGGAAAGGGTTGCGCGCATTGCTGTTGGCGTCAGTGTTTGTGGCTGGCGTTACAGACTGTTTGACCGGTTCGGCGATCTTCTTGTTCTGCTTAAAGGGCTGGAGCCATTCCTTGGGGAATTCGGGCAACGCGGGTTTCTCATCCGGATTCCAAGGCTTTACGATTTCGGGGGTGACCATGACGATCAGTTCGGTTTTGGTCTTGCGGTCGAGCCGGCTCTTGAAGAGCTGGCCAAGGATGGGGATATTCGACAGACCGGGAAGCTTGGACATCTGATCGGTAACCCGGTCGTCCATCAGGCCGGCAATGACGAAGCTCTGGCCTTCGCGCAACTCAACATTGGTTTCCATGCGGCGCGTGGCGAGCGCGGGGATCGTAAAGCCGGACAGCGATACTGCATTGGCCAGATCGATCGTCGAGACTTCAGGCTTTACGTACATGCGAATGGTGCCATTGGCGGTGATTACTGGATTGAAGTTCAACCGGATGCCGTATTCGCGAAACTGGATGGTGACCGCGCCGGCGTTGGCACCGCCCTGGAGAACGGGGACGGGAAATTCGCCACCGGCTAGGAAGCTGGCCTCTTTACCATTCAGCGTAGTTAGGTTGGGCTCGGCCAGAATCTGCAGGATGTCTTGATTCTGAAGAGCGCGAATGACAGCGCCCAGGTTGAGGTCTGGACGGAAAGCGAAGACGTTCAAGGCGTCTGTTAGCGAGAAGGGATTGTTGGCACCGGTAACCGACGGAGCGGCATATTGTCCGGTGGTGGTGCGCGCGCTGGTATTGCCTGTGCCGGTGCTGAAGATGTTGACACCGAACTGAGTGCCGGCGTTGCGATTCAATTCTGCAAACTTCACGTGCAGGACGATTTGCTGCTCGATCGGGGCGGCGGCGATTTGCAGATTGTTAACCACCGTGCGAGCCATGGGAGTGGCGATGGCGACGGCGCGGTCGGAGACTTCTTTGCTGGAAACCTTGCCGACTAAACTGATCGAATCCCGGCCGCTCTGGATGCGGATGTCCTCGTTGGGAAAAGTTTCAATGAGGAGTTTGCGGATCGGCTCGAGGTTGTGTTCGACCGTGATGTTGTACATCGTGCGGGCACCGGTTTTAGCCCAGACCACGACGGTGGCCGCGCCATGACCCTTACCGTGGAGAAGGAATTCTTTAGCTGTAGCCGGAACGGCATCGACGACTTCAGGATTGGACGTGGAGATTCGTCCGATTTCGACTGGATAGTCGATGACGAGGCTCTTTCCCAGCGTCATGCTGAGATCGACGACGCTCATCGATTGGGCGGCCAGCGGCATGGGCGCGGGCAACAAGAGCAACCCGGCGAGGGCGAAGGCCAAACGCTTCTGGACATTCATGAGATAAGGCATTCTTGAGTTCCTCGTTTACGGAATTGCGATCGGGGGCGGCGCGCCGGGGGTACCGGCCTTCATCCCGACGGTCTCGACAGTGCGGTTGTTGCCGCGAATGACCACGATCTGCTCGGGGACGGGCGGAAGAGCGGGGGGCGCGACGGGCGCGGCCACGGCCACAGGAGCGGCGGAGGTGCGCTTGGCGGCGGCGCGGCGCTCTTGACGGCGAATCTCGTCCATCTCCGGGTCACCCGGGTGGTTGGGGTCATTTTGCGGGCTGCCCCGACCGCGGCCCTTTTTACTGCCGTAGAGGGAATCGACGTTGACGCCGTTTGTTTTCTGGATTTCGTTGTCGCTGCCGTTGCGCAGCACCAATTGAATCCGGCCTTCGGAGCCAGCGAGGATAATCGTCTCGGCTTGTTCGGGAGTCACTAGAAGCGTGACGGTTGGCGCGTTGATGGCTTGGCCGCGGGCATCCGGTGCCATGGTTTGGCCGGCGCTCAGGACGGTGATGTTCTGGAGCACGGTGGTGGTGATCGTCTCGATACCCGATGGCGGGCGACCCGTCACGGTAATGTCAACACGCATGCCGGGCAGGACAAAGCCGGCGACGCCGACAACGTCATTGACCCGCACCGTAACGGCGCGCATGCCGACAGGGATGATCGGCGCGAGGCCAGCGCCGGAACCGCGAGGGGCCAAGCGGCCTTCAATCACCGCTTCTTCTGCGAGGATGTTGGACACCACGGGCCGGTCGAGGACTTCTTCGACTTTCATGAAGCCACTCTTGGGGAAGGCCGCGAGCGGGACCTTATTGACTGTTACGTCGCCGGGCTTAATTGTCGTCCCGACGTTTAAGGGCTTGGCGGCGACGACTAGATCTTTCATCTCAACCTGTTCGGCTTTGGCGGGAGCCGAGCTGGAACGGGCCGACATCTGATAGAAGACGCTGGAAATGACGAGGGCGAAGAGCAAGCTGACGCCTAGTACTGTTAAAAATCTGCGGTCCATATTGAAGCTCAAACCCCTTTCGGAATCAACGCCAACCAACTGCCGATGGTGATGGCAGGTGCGTACGGAATGTATTTGTCGATTGGTGGCACAGTAGTCTTATCGGCAGAATTGCGCAAACGCCAATAGCGATGGCCTTCGCGCCAGACAACGACCGCCATTGCGATGACTCCACCGATACCTGCCGTCAAAATTACGGCCTCCAGCAGCCGCGAAGGCCCGAGCAGCGCGCCAAAGCCGGCCATGAGCTTGACGTCACCGCCGCCCATCCCGCCCAGCAAGAAAAGAACCAGGAAGACACAGAAGCCGATAACGGCCCCGAGAAACCATTGACCCAGGCCATGCCAGCCACCGTTGACTGTCTGAACGACGAGCGCGCCACCAAGGGCGACCGCCGGGATCCAATTGGACACATTGCGGCGCCAGAGGTCTTCGCCGGATGCGGCGAGGCCAACGCTTAGCGCAACTACAGTCTCCAAGGTCATAGACGGGTCTCCAATACTCATTCGGACGGGGGGGATGCTTTCATTAGTCCGGCTGGGAAAAAAGCTTGACCGAGGCGCGGGTCCACACGCCGGTAAACGATGCTAAGTGCATCGGAATGAATCACTTGCCAAGCCGAATCCAGTTCTAACTGACCACCGAGATCGCTATTGCGCGGCAACAGTACCAAGTTGATTTGGTACTGGTCAAAATGACGGCGCCAGGCGGGGGAGCCATTCACCATTTCGAGGTACTGCTTGCCGAGTTCAGGGCCGAAGAAATCGCTGCGACCGTCGATGAAGACTTTAGTGGCGGGCCAGGAGCGATAAAGGAGGTAATCCCCCCACTGGTCGCTTGTGAAGACGCGATGGGTGGGCAACTGCGCGCCGATGGCTTGGTAGGCGGCAACCGGGAAGAGTTTTTCGGGGAAGTCGGTGGGGCGTCTTTCGGGATTCATCCAGAAGAGCCCGAAGGGAAGCAAAAAGGCCCAGATCGAGGTGGCAGCGAATTTTGGACGAAGATCGAAGTCGAGATCGCGGAAGATACCGAGGATTGACGACTTCCTGGCCTTGGCCCAATTGGATTCGAGGAGCAGCGTTAGTTCAGTGGCGATGGCCGGAGTGGCGGCCAGGATGAAGATGGGCGCGTGCCGGACAGCTCCGAGGGAGAGGTGGGCCCAACCCCAGACCATAACCGCCTCGGTGAGGCCGGCCATGCCTCGGAAGGCGCGGCCCCAGGCGGCGGCGATACCGGCAATCAAGAGCGCTTCGAATTGCAGGAGATTCTCGGAGCGGAATTTCGGGCTCTGGAACTCGTCGACGGCGTCGCGGATCCAGCCGCTTTGCAAGTATCCGAGAATGTGCTGGTGCAGGTGCCAGCCGTAGGGGTTGCACAGGGTGGCCGCGGCGCAGGCGATCGCAAGCGCGAGTTCTTTACGCCACAGAGGGTCTCGATACACGAAACGGGCGGCGATCTGGATGCCGAGGAACACAAAGATGGCGGGCCAGCCGCCATGCAGGTTGGTCCAGATGACGGTCAGCGGTACCAGGAGCCAGATACGATCGGATGGGGCGCGGCGTTGGGCATCGAGAAGCCAAAGTTCGACCACCAGGAAGAGCAGCGTAAAGACGTGCGGCCTGGCGAGGTAGTGCATGGTTGAGCCACCAACGGCCAGCATCATCAGCGGAAAGGCCACCAGAACGCTGGAGCCGCGCCAGATCATCCAACGCAGCAGGAGAATGCTTGTGCCCACCAAGAGGAAGCCGCAGAAGAAGACGAGCAAGGGCAGCCCGCCGGCGGAGTGCAGCAGCGCGAAGACGATGTCGGCGGCCCATTCCCAGGCGTACCAGCTTGCGTCCGGCCGGGAGTAGGAGAACAAGTCAGTGACGGGGACCTGGCCGTGGGCGAGAATCCACTCGCCGGTGCGGATGTGCCAGCCCGTGTCGCCATCGCTTAACAACAAGCCCCAGCCCTTGGGCGACAGAATGAACAGCCACGCAATGAGCGCGGCGAAGAGGACATCGACAAAGCCAGGGGCCAGTAAACGCTTTGCCATGGCTAGCTGGCTGTAATCCGCTCTTCTTGCTCAAAGCCAAGCAGTTTGGGGCCCTGGACGGCGAGCTCGAAGCGGTCTTTGACACCGGTTTTTTCAAAGATGTGCATGAGGTGGACTTTGACGGTGCCGGGGGTGATGTGGAGGAGTTCGGCGACCTCTTTGTTTTTCATGCCGCGGCAGACGGCGCGAACGATTTCACGCTCACGGGGGGTGAGGCGGGCTTGGCTTTTGCGATGAAGGAAGCCGACGACCTGGTCGTTGATCGGGCTTTCCAGCCACAGCTTGCCGCTGGCTACTTCGCGGAGGCAACTGAGCATTGTGGTGACGGGGAGAGAGCGGCGTAGGATGCCGCGGGCGCCTAGTTGCAGGGCGCGGAAGCATTCGATCTCGGCTAGATCGACAATCCAGAGAATCGTTTTTGAGTCGGGGCTGGCCAGCTTCATCTCGGTGAGGAAAGAGAAGACGGGGCGGAGGCCGGAGGCTTGGTCAATCATGACGATGTCCGGTTGCAGCTCTTGCACCTTGGCGATGGCGTCGGACGGCGTCGAGGCGGTGCCAATGAGTACGAGGTCCGGCGTGTCGGCCAGAATGCGAGCGAGACCTTCAACCACGACGGGCTGGGCTTCACAGACAAAGATTCGATGGAGCGACATTTCTCTAATCCTTCCTCCGCTATCGACCGTTGGCGTAGGAAGGATTAGGTACTAAGTCATATGTCTAAACGTAATTTGTCTAGAGGGGCGGGCGCCGAAGGTAGTGGCCGGTCTCTTCCTCGAATCGTGCGCCGGCGTGGAGGACCTTAGCGTCATCGAGAGGCTTGGCGATGATTTGGAGCGACATGGGGAGGCCGTTGGAGTGGAAGCCGCCGACGACGGAGTGAGCCGGGTTGCCCAGGACGTTGAAGGCTCTGACGAGGAGAGTGGACGCGGCGCGGACTTCAAGCTGAGCGCCGACGGTACCGACTCCGACGGTTTGCTCGCCGATTTTGGGAGCGGTGATGGCTGTTGAAGGGGCGAGGAGGATGTCGCAATGCTTCCAGATGTCGCGCTGTGACTGGGCGCGGTAGAGGCGGCGGAGTTTCTGGGCCTGGAGGTAGTCGACTGCTGGGATGAGGCGGCCAGCTTCGAAGAGCGGAAGGACTTCTGGGCCGAAATCGGCACGGCGGTGGAGGTGGGGTTCGATGACGCTGGCGGCTTCGGCGGGGAGGATGACGTGGCTGACGGCCACGACTTCGCGGAGCCAGCCGAGCTTGAGTTGAACGGTAGTGGCGCCCCATTCGTGGAAGGCGCGGACGGAGGTTTCGACCATGGCGCGGATTTCGGGATCGATGCCTTCGAGGAGGAACTCTTCGCTAAAGCCGACGCGGAGGCCGTCGAGCCTGGGCGTGGCGGGGATGTCAATGGCGGGGAGGGCTTGCTTGCGGCAGTAGGCGTCGCGTGCGTCGGGGCCAGAGATCGCGTTGAGGACGGCTGCACAATCTCGGCTACTGGCGGCGAGCGGCCCCATGTGATCGAGACTGAAGCCAAGCGGCATGGTGCCGTAGCGGCTGACGGCACCGTAGGTGGGCTTGATGCCGGCGGTGCCGCAGTAGCTTGCGGGGATGCGAATGCTGCCGCCGGTGTCGCTGCCCATGGCGGCAAAGACCATGCCCGCAGCCACGGCCGCGCCGCTGCCGCCACTGGAGCCGCCAGGAATGCGTGTGGGGTCCCAGGGGTTGCGCACGGGGCCGTAGTGGGCATTGTTGGAGGTGATGCCGAAGGCGAACTCGTGCATGCCGAGCTTGCCGGTGAGGACGGCTCCCGCGGCCTTGAGCTTTTCAACGACGGCCGCGTCGTAGCTGGGGACAAAGTTGGCGAAGACCTTGCTGCCGCCGGTGGTGCGGGTGCCTTGGGTGTAGAAGAGATCTTTGACGGCGACGGGGATGCCCTGGAGCGGGCCTTTGTCGAGACCTTTGGCGAGATCGGCGTCGGCTTGCCTGGCGGCGGCGAGAGCGGAGTCTTCTGTGAAGGTGAGGAAGGCGTTGAGCTTGGGCTGGAGCTGCTTGCTTCGCTCAAGGCTTTGTTGGGTGAGCTCGAGACTTGAGACCTTGCGGGCGCGCAGGGCGGCGG
>JANXUM010000451.1 GCA_025356215.1 Bryobacter sp.
TACGTCGTCTTCTACGACAAACCCTTCCTCAAGTTTGAACGCCTGCTCGAGACCTATCTCGCCTTCGCCCCCCGCGGCTTCCAAAGCTTCCGCGTTGGCTTTGAAGTCTGGATCCGCGAAAAACTCTTCCAAAAGTCCATCCTGCTCAAGCACCTCAAATCGCGCTTCCCCAACATAGACTGGCAACAGCGCCTTCTCTTTACCGAACACCATCTGGCCCACGCCGCAAGCGCTTTCTACCCCAGTCCCTTCGATCGGGCCGCCGTGCTCACCATGGATGGCGTGGGCGAATGGGCCACCACCTCGATTGCCTACGGCCACGGCACCAAGCTCGAGATCGCTCAAGAGATCCATTTCCCGCACTCGCTCGGCCTTCTCTACTCGGCCTTCACTTACTACTGCGGTTTCAAAGTCAACTCCGGCGAATACAAACTCATGGGTCTAGCTCCTTACGGCAACCCAACTTACAAACAAACCATTCTCGACAATCTGATCGACCTCAAGCCCGACGGCTCCTTCCGCCTCAACATGGCTTACTTCGATTACTGCACCGGCCTGACGATGACAAATGCTCGCTTCGCCGCCCTCTTCGGACAGCCCGCCCGTCAGCCAGACCAGCTTCTCACCTCAAAGCACATGGATATCGCGGCCTCAATCCAGGCCGTCTTAGAAGAGGCGGTGCTCGCCATCACACGCAACATCGCAGCCCAGAGCGGCGAACGCAACTTATGCCTCGCGGGCGGTTGCGCACTCAACTGCGTGGCCAACGGCAAGATCCTGCGCGATGGCCGCTTCGACGATCTCTGGATCCAGCCCGCCTCGGGCGACGCCGGCGGGGCGCTGGGGGCGGCACTCTCCGCCTACCACCAACTCACCAACACACCGAGGGCGGCAGACATGCAAGGCTCCTATCTCGGGCCGCATTTCGAGCAAGCCGACATCGAAGCTCGTCTCACCGCCGCTGGAGCAAACTATCGAACGCTCAGCGACCAGGATCTTACGAGCGCAGCCGTCCAGGTCCTCACGAACCAAGGTGCCCTCGGCTGGTTTCAGGGCCGCATGGAGTTTGGTCCGCGTGCCCTAGGTGCGAGATCTATTCTGGGTGACGCCCGATCCCCGGCCATGCAATCGCTGCTCAATCTTAAGGTCAAGTTCCGCGAATCCTTCCGCCCCTTCGCCCCCAGCATCCTTCGCGAGGATCTTCAAGACTATTTCGACCTCAATGTCGACAGCCCCTACATGCTGCTCACCGCCCCGGTGCAACCGCACCTACAAACGCCGATGACCGCCGAGCAAGACTCGCTCTTCGGTATCGACAAACTCAACATCCCGCGGTCAACGATTCCCGCCGTTACTCATGTCGATTATTCCGCGCGCATCCAAACCGTCCATCGCGAAACCAATCCCCGCTACGCCGATCTCTTGACCGCCTTCAAACACGCCACCGGCTGCCCAGTCCTGGTCAACACCAGTTTCAACGTCAGAGGCGAACCTATCGTCAACACGCCCGAGGACGCCTATCGCTGCTTCATGGGCACTCAATTGGACGCCCTCGCCATCGGCAACTGCCTCCTCTATAAAACGGAACAACCCGAAACTCTAGTGAACAAATATGCAAGCACCATCGACCCGGACTAACATCCTCATTTACCTCGCCAGCTTCTTAGTCGCTGTTTTGGGCGGAGAAGTGGTCCTCCGGCTGGCCGGCGCGCGCTTCTCGTCAAGCTTCTATGTTCTCGATGCCGATGTCGGCTGGGCACTGCGTCCCAACATTAAAGGCGACAACACGCAGGAGAACACGGTGGCCATCGAAATCAATTCCGCCGGGCAACGCGACAATATTGAACATCCCTTGGCAAAACCTCCCGGCACCTTCCGCGTTGCGCTCCTAGGCGACTCCTTCGCCGAGGCCTTCCAGGTTCCATTGGAGCAATCGATCGCCAAGCAACTTGAAGTCAATCTCAACGCGTGCAAGGGGAATCAAAAGGCCGAAGTCATCAACTTCGCCGTTGGCGGCTACGGCACCCAGCAAGAGATTCTTACTTACCGGCTAAAAGCCAAAGCGTATAACCCAGACCTCGTCATCCTGCTCTTCTACACCGGCAATGACATCTATAACAACCATCCCCTGTTGAACCCAACCAACGCCGACGCCGCTCCATACTTCGACCGGCCCGCGCTTGCCGCACCCAGCGCGCTTCGTGAGGCTTGGAGTCAGGTCAACCTTCACTCTCACCTCGCCCGCTTCATATCAGACGTCTACTACAAACTTCGGCGCGACAACACCGCCGGCGAGCAAAGAAGAGTGCAGACCTTTGGAGAAAATTACATGAACAAACTCGTCTACTCTCCGCCCGTCCATCCCGAAATGAAGGAAGCTTGGCGCACGACGGAGGCTGCTCTTTTGGCATTTCAAAAGGAAACGAAATTCCTCCTCGCAGTGGCGTCTTCGAACTTTCAAGTGAATCCCGAACCCGGCAAGCGCTCCGGATTCCTCGCCTTCAGCGGGGCGACGGAACTCTTCTATGCGGAAAAGCGCCTGTCCGCTCTCGGCCTTCCAACCCTGCTTCTGGGTCCGCCGATGCTGGAAGAGGCGGACGCCAAGCAGATTTACTTTCATGGCTTCTCGGCTTCCCTCGGTAGCGGCCACTGGAACGCCGAGGGCCACGCCTTCGCCGCCAGGCTCATCAGCCAAAGTATCTGCCGCAATTAGGCTCTTACTGAAATCTGATAGGACCTGTCTCACGCTTAAATCCTGTAAGCGCACGTTGGCGCGGTATTGATTCTGTTCAATCCCGCGATCCACAGGACGCCCAAGCCCGCGCCTTCGCCGCCAAGCTCATTTGCCAATGCCACAACCGCAATTCGGCGATCGTTGTACACTGCGTGGATGCGCCTCACGCTTGCGTCATTCGCCCTATTCTCAACTCTAGGATTAGCCCAGGGTACCCTCGCCGACTACCGGCGCGCCCAAGCCATCCAAGGGACAACGATTCTAAACGCTCCCGGCCAGACCAACTGGATCGGCGACACATCCCATTTCTGGTACACCAAGCAAGTCCGCGGCGGAATGCGTTTCATGTTGGTCGATGCCGCAAATGCAACGAAAGGCGAGGCATTCGATCACAATCGCCTGGCCAGCGCAATTAACAACGCCACCGGTGCCAAATACACCGCACTTACGCTCCCCTTCGCCCCAACCCGTGCCCCAGCTCGCCCCGCATCCCCGCTCACCTTTGCCGACAATCGGCAATCCATCCAATTCAGCGCCGCAAACGCGCAGTGGCGGTGCACGCTCACAGACTACGTCTGCGCCAAAGCCGCACTCACCCCCGAAGCCCAAAATAGCCAGCGCAGCCCCGAGCCCGATAACTCCGAGGAGCCAGGCGGCCCTCCGCAAGACGGCCTCGAATTTCCCCAGGCCGGCCCTGCAAATAGCCCGCGCGCGCAAGCCCCCACCGTCGCCAAATCCCCAGACGGCAAACTCGAAGCCTTCATCCACAACTTCAACGTCTTTCTTCGCGCCGCCGACGGCAACTCCGAAGCTCTCTCGACGGATGGCTCGGAAGGCAATGCCTATACGATGCGCTCTGTCGCCTGGTCACCGGATTCTCAGCACTTAGTTGCCTACAAAGTTCGCCCCGGTTACGATCGCCAAGTTCATTACATCGAATCATCCCCGACGGACCAGTTACAACCGAAACATACTTCGATCGCTTACCGCAAACCTGGCGACGCTCTCGACATCGCTACGCCAGCTTTATTTCACATTGCCACCCGTCAACAAATCGACATCGACAACGCCCTCTTCCCCAACCCCTACAGCCTCACTCCGCCGACGTGGTGGCGCGACAGCCGCGCCTTTACCTTCGAGTACAACCAGCGCGGCCACCAGCTCTATCGCGTCATCGAAGTCAACGCCCAAAACGGCAAAGCCCGCGCGATCATCGACGAAGCGACCAAGACCTTTTTCTACTACAACCTGATCGACGCAACCATGTCCGCCGGTCGCCGCTTTCGCGCTAACATCGCCGATGGCAAAGAGATCGTCTGGGCCTCTGAGCGTGACGGCTGGGAACATCTCTATCTCTACGACGGCCTCACCGGCAAAGTCAAAAACCAAATCACCAAAGGCGACTGGCTCGTGCGCAACGTGGAATGGGTCGATGAAAACACAAAGCAAATCTGGTTCGCCGCCGGCGGCGCGGTTCCCGGCCAGGACCCCTACTTTACCCAGCTCTACCGCGTCAACTTCGACGGCACCGGCCTAACTGCCTTCACGCAAACCAACGCGAATCACACCACGGTCTTTTCGAAAGATCACAAGTATTACGTGGACACTTGGTCGCGAGTCGACCTCCCCACTGTCTCGCAATTGCGCCGCGTGTCCGACAACAACTTACTGCTCGATCTCGAACAAGCATCCGCCGAAGGCATCCGCGCTCCCGAGGTCTTCGTCGCCAAGGGGCGCGACGGCAAGACCGACATCTGGGGCACCATCGTCCGTCCCACCAACTTCGACGCAACCAAAAAGTATCCCGTCATCGAGCAAATCTACGCTGGCCCCCAAGGCTCCTTCGTCCCCAAAACATTCGGCGCGCCAGCAACCCAAGCCCTCGCCGAACTCGGCTTCATCGTCGTTCAGATCGATGGCATGGGCACCAGCAATCGCTCCAAGGCCTTTCACGACGTGGCTTTCAAGAATCTCGGCGACGCCGGCTTCCCCGATCGCATCCTCTGGCACCGCGCCGCCGCCGCCAAATACCCGTCCTACGACAGCAGCCGCGTCGGTATCTACGGCACATCCGCCGGCGGCCAAAGCTCCCTCGGCGGCGCGCTCTTTTACCCCGAGTTTTACAAAGTCGTCGTCACTAACAGCGGCTGCCACGATAACCGAATGGACAAGATCTGGTGGAACGAGCAATGGATGAGCTGGCCCATCGGCCCGCACTACGCCGCTTCGTCCAACGTCAACAATGCCTACCGCCTGCAAGGCAAGGCTCTGATCATCATTCCCGAGATGGACAGCAACGTCGACCCGGCCTCTTCACTACAAGTGGTAAATGCGCTGGTCAAAGCCAACAAACACTTCGACATGTTATTCATCCCCGGCCAAAATCACGGCACCGGCGTCCTGGCCAACCAACACTACTTACAGGATTACTTCGTCCATCACTTACTGGGTGTTGAGCCTCCGGATTGGAATCGGCTCCCGCCGCTTAGCATACCCGGCGCACAATAGCCGGTCTAACGTCCAACCGCCACCCAACTCAACGTCTTCGGCCCCTGTTTCCGAAACACGAGCAAGTTGCCGTCCACACCCGCAAAACGTGGGATGTCGCCGTCGGTCAATGCCAACTCACGGGTGATATCGACTCCCTCATTCGACTTCGAGTCGATCTTCACGATGGCCGGGCGCGGTCCGTTATTTTGAACCTCGCAATACACGTCTCCGTTATCCCCGGCACAACGGTAAAGCGATCCCACCCCAACCAATGGCGGCAGCGGTGCCGAAGCAATTTCGCGCAACGCGGAATCGAACTCATAGATCCGCCGCGACAGCGCGCTGATCAGACGCACGCGCTCGCCCGCCGTCCAAAGATAGGCGTCCGCCATCGACACACCCGCCCGCGGTCGCATCAAGTCCTCCGTCAGGCCACTCGCCTTCAAAACACCCTCCGGCGAGTAAACGCGCATGGCGTTCGACCCCGGCACCGTGTTCTTCGCCTTGTCAAACTGCCGCCCGGCCAGCACAACGTCCCCCGAGTCAAGCAACGCCAGCCACCCCACGCCGAACATTTCCGGGAAGATCAACTTCTGTTCCTCCGCGCCAATTCGACGCAGCGCCACCGCGCTCCGAGTCTCATCATCGACGCGATAACTGCCCGAGAGCGCAATCCGCCCATCCAAGCCAACCGCGCACTGACGCACGATAAAACTGGCCCCCTCCGGCGTATTCACCTCCACCCGCAACTTCCCGCCGTCCTTTGGATAGAGCGTCACCCCGGACGACTCGCGATCCCGCGAAATCAAATACCCGTTCTGATACACCGGGACTGGCAGTTGGGCGAAGGTCGCCGTAAACGGTATCTCTCGCTCCGCACAGAACACTGAGACCGGCGGCAATAGCATCGCCCCGGACAAGATCAAGTCGAGCTTTGTAATATGAACCATTTCGCAAGTGTTGACGCGATCTTTGCCAAGATCGTGCAGTGCCTCCAAGGCCAGTCCCACGCTTCTCAACTCGCGAAAAAGTGTTGTCACAGCCCAACAAAATAAAGTTTGTGTTTTATCCCCAGTAACATAGCGATGCTCCGGACCCAAACGCGACCAACCCCCTCCGTATAATAGGAGAGTGAAAGCCCAAGCTCCCCAGCTTGGGCTTTTCCCGTTTACATCGCTGACGAACGAAGGGACAAAAGCATCGTGACAACACGCGAACAAAGCAAAGCCAATCCCCGCTTAGGGCACGCGAAAGCTCTTTGTGGCACCGTAGATCTGGAGAAGCGGATGCTTAACCAGCGCCCGGTACTCATACTGATGTCCCGGCACCAGTCCCGGCAGCGCGACGCTCACCGCCCCCGGCCCCGTCATTGCCTTCCCGCCAACCGCCTTCCAAGCGCTCGGCCGTTCCGTCAAATCAAAGCCAGTTACATCTTGATACTCAAAACTGACGTCAACGCTGGCCGCCCCGCCCAAAAACAGCAGATTGGCCTCAACGCGATTCCCCGTGGCGCGCGTCGTCTCTATCCGCGGCGCCTCCAAACCCGGTGCCACGTTCTCCAGCTTGATCACGATCGGATTCGGCCACGCGCGATTGGTATACAACCGCTGCGCATGCATCGCCCGCAACACCAGCGTGTCGCCCTCCTGTCGAAAACTCGATTTCGGCACCACTGTCGGCTGGTACTCCAGCACCTCGTCGTTCTGCCCCAGCACGCTGATCTTCGTCTCAGCGGTGGCGCGCACGCTCTTGAGCGAAATCTCCTTCCACGCGCCGTACTTCCAGCGCTCCTTCTCTTTCACAATCACGTAAACGGTGTTCGTGTTCTTCTTTCGCGTAAACCAGTAGTCGCGCTCGTTGGTCACCACCCACGGTCGCACTCCGTAAATGCACTCCTGATTCACAAACATCCAGAGACCGATCTCTTCAAGCCGCTGGCGCTGTTCAATCGGAATCTCCCCGTCCGCGTTCGGCCCAACATTCAGCAGCAGGTTACCGCCCTTCGCCCGAGCCTCCACCAGCAGCCCGATCAACTCGCTCCCCGATTTGTAGCTCTCGTTCGTCGGCTTATACGGCCAAGAGGTCCCCATCGTCAGGTTGCTCTCCCAGGCCCCATCCAGCGGGACCCCCGGCACAAACTGTTCGGGCGTTGCAATTCCCCCGCGCGTCACGATCGTCTTCGGGCTCAAATCCCAAACCAGATCCCGCAGCCCATCCACCGGCCCATCAATGAAAAAAGTGTCGATCATCCCGTACTTGGTCATCAACTCGCGCACCTGCGCCTGATCGTGCTGCATCAGCCCCGGGTTGTTCACTGGATAAACCGAAGCCACGTTGCGCTGCAACTGCTTCCCGTTCTGCAGCAGCCACCAGAAGTCGTCCGGCGAAAAATACAGCCCCGGCGATATCCCCGCCGCCCGAAACGCGCTCATCAATTCGCCAGTGATATCGCGCCCAAACGGCGTCTTCGTAATCTGGAATGGCGTCGTCGCGGTTTCGAACATAGCAAAGCCATTGTGGTGCTTGGCCGTAAACAGCATGTACTTCATCCCGGCAATCCGCGCCAGCCGCGCCCAGTCCTGCGGATTGAACTTGTAGGGATTAAATGTCTTCGGCAGCTCGTCGATATATCTCTTGTTGTAGTCGGCGCTGGCACCAACCATCGAGTGGCTGATTTCGGCGCCCAATTGCGAATCGAGCGACCAGTGGATGAACAAACCAAAGCCAAGATCGCGAAACCACTCCAGGCGCTCGGCCTGATTGCGGGATCCGGCTACCGGGTCCACGCTCTGCCCAGCCAACGAGATGGCAACCAAAAACCCGAAGAATCGGCGAAACCATGAATTCATTTGTTACGTCCTTGACACTGACTGGTATTCCCGTCACGATTGAGGCATTAGGAGTTCGATTATGAAGCAAACATTGCTCGTATTGGCTTTCGGAGGGTTGGTGAGTCTCACTCCCGCTTTCTCCCAATCGGTGATTTCAGCAAAAGCTGGCGTTATCCATTATGTCGAAGGCGACGTGACGGTCAACGATCAAAAGCTCGTGATGCAGGTTAGCAAATTCCCGGACCTCAAAAACAAAGAAGTTCTGCGTACCGAGGAAGGCCGCGTCGAGTTGCTTCTCGCTCCTGGTGCCTTCTTACGCTTAAACGACAAGAGCGCCGTGCGGATGGACTCAAACTCGATCCTCGCCACCAAGCTCACCCTCCTCGACGGCACCGCCTTGATCGAAGTCGCTGAGCTTCCCAAGGATGGCGTGCTCGAAATCATGATCGGCGATAACACTGTCAGCGTCCGCAAGTCCGGGCTCTACCGCCTCGAGATGACGCCCCCGGCGGTCAAAGTCTACAACGGTGAACTGGCGATCAACTCCAATAACGAGCTGCGCCGCCTCACCGAGGGCAAGATGTTGACCCTCACCGGCGATTTCCTGATTGCCAGGTTCGACAAAAAGCAAAATACGGACGAGTTGGTCCAATGGGCTGACGGTCGTTCTTCCACCATGGCTCTGGCCAATGTCCAGTCCGCGAACTCCCTGCGCGGTAGCGCCTTCTCCAGCACCGGCTTCGGCGGCTTGAGCGGACTCGGAGGCTTTAACGGCGTCGGCGGAGTCGGCGGCTGGTACTACAATTCCTTCTACAACATGATGACTTTTGTGCCCTACGGTAACAACGTGTTCTCGCCCTTCGGCTACAACTACTTCTCGCCGCGCTCGGTGATTGCGGTCTACAATCAGCCGTACTTCTCCAACCCCGGTAGCGGTTTCGCCAGCGGCGGCGGCCGGGCTGGCAACGTCTCCAGCTTTAACAACGACCTCGGCTACAACACATCCACCTTCCGCTCGCCCAGTGGCTACGTCGGTAGCTCGGGTAACTCAATCAGCGCCCCGGCCCCGGTATCGGGCGGAGAGCGCGCTGGCGGAGTGGCGGCGGGCGGCGCAGCCGGTCGCTCCAGCGGCGGTGCCCCGGCCGGACGCGGACGCTAGAATTCGATGCGACGTTATGACTTGAGGCCAGCCCTTCAGGGCTGGCCTTTTTTATTGGAGTCAGCATTGTTGAATTGAGCGCCGCCTCCAGTTGCATCCCGCACGACACGATGGTACCTAGGTACACAAGAGAAAAAGAGACTACTTGAGGGCCCGGTAGATTGGGTAGATGTCTTTGTCCGGCTCGTAGAAAGGGCTGCGCTTATAAATCCAAAGCAAGCGGGCGCGCGGGTTCTTGGCCAGTTCGGGGTCGGCCGCCAGAGCCGCGTCGAAGTCGGCCTTCA
>JANXUM010000119.1 GCA_025356215.1 Bryobacter sp.
TAGGCGACGCGGGCGCCGTGGGGCGACCAGGCGGGTTGGACGGCGTCGCCCGTGCTAAGGGAGTGGCTGGAGCCCGTGGCGAGATCGAGAATGGCGAGGCGGCTGATCGGGTTGCCGCGGATGCTGGGGAAGGTGAACGCATCCGAGCAGTAGACGAGGAATTTGCCATCGGGGGACCAAGAGGGGTAATAGCCGTTGGTGGCGACTCGCTTTGGGTTTTCGCCAGTGAGCTCCATGACGTACAGGCCACCGCCATCGCGACTGGAGCGGAAGGCGATGTGGGCGCCGTCTGGGGAAAGCGCGGGTTGATAATCATCCCCTGGAGAGTCGGGAGTGAGATTGATCGCGGTGGTGCCGCTGGTCCGTTGCAGGAAGATATCCCAGTTGCCGTTGCGCTCACTTGCGTAGACGAGCTGTTTACCGTCGGGAGTGAGATTGGGTGAGGCTTCTGCGGCGAAGCCGGTATTGAGGAAGTCAAAGCGCGAGGGGAGTGGCTGGGATTGGGGCCGGGTGAAGAGGGAGTAAGCGAGCGCGGCGGCCAGGGCGAAGGTAATTGCGGACCATAGCCAGAAGGATTTGGGCTGGGACTTGCGCTGAGCGGGGAGGAGCGCGGAGGGGCGCGAATCCCGGGTAAGGAGAAGCAGCGAGGAACGGAGATCACGTGCGGATTGGAAGCGAAGCTCTGGATCTTTCTCGAGGGCGCGGTCGAGAATGGCGGCGAAATGGGGATCGAGACTGGGGCATAGCTCTAGGGCGGGCGTTGGGCGGTGGTTGAGGATCTTGTCGAAGATGACGCCGTCGGTTGGACCGAAGAAGGGCGGGGTGCCGGTGGCAAGTTCATAGAGGACGGCACCGAGGCTGAAGAGGTCGCTTTGCGGGAGAGCGGGCTTGCCGAGAACGCGCTCCGGCGAGAGGTATTGGATGGTGCCGGCGACGGTACCCGGGCGGGTGTGGAGAAGCTCTTGTTGCGGATCGGAATTGCGGTTGAGTTTGGCGAGGCCGAAGTCGAGAACCTTTACTACGCCGTCGGGGCGGAGCATGATGTTTTCAGGCTTAATGTCGCGATGGAGAATGCTGGCGGAGTGGGCGGCATCGAGGGCGGCGCAGATCTGGATGGCGATCTTGAGGATGAGCGAGAGTTCGAGCGGCTCTGAGGCGAGATGGCGGAGGGTTTGGCCTTCGACAAATTCGGTGACGATGAAGTGATGGCCGTCGAGATCGGCATCGAAGATGGTGACGATGTTGGGGTGGTTGAGGAGGGTGATGGCTTGCGATTCCTGCTGGAAGCGGCGGATGCCCTCGGGATCGGCCGCGATTGCGGCGGGAAGGAGCTTGATGGCGACGCGGCGGTTGAGCTTGAGGTCGTGGGCTTCAAAGAGAGTGCCCATGCCGCCCGCGCCGATTTGGCGACCGAGTGTGTAGTTGCCGAGTTGCTGGCCGGGGGCGGGGAGAGGATCGGGCGGAAGAAGTTTGGCGGCGACCTCGAGAGCGGGGCGGCCGAGAAAGGAGTCGGGGGCGCGGTCTTGAGCGAGGAGGAGGGCGCGGACGCTGTTGGCCAGTTCCGGCGCTTCGGCGGCTAGGAGCGCTTCCCGTTCAGCGGCGGGGAGACTGAGGAGGCGATCGAAGAGGAGGCCGACCCGGCGGTGGATTTCGGGGGAGGTCATTTGGGGGTGAGGGCGTCGAAGAGCCAAGCGCGGGCGAGGCGCCAATCGCGGGTGACGGTGGGCTCCGAGATGCCGAGGAAGCTGGCGATCTCCGAGTTTTCGAGGCCTCCGAAGAAACGGAGTTCGACCACCTGGGCTTGGCGCGAATCGAGCTCTGCGAGGCGAGTGAGGGCGCGGTCGAGGTCGAGGAGATCGGCGGGGTCGGCGGTTGCGGGTGTGGGGAGATCCGAGATGAAACTGAGGTGGATGGCGGGGGCGCCTTCGCCTCGTTTTTGGGAGGACTGTTGGCGGGCGAAATCGATCAGGATTTGGCGCATGAGGCGCGCGGAGACGGCGAAGAATTGATTGCGGTTGGCCCATTCGACCTGGGCGTGATTGGTGAGGCGGAGGAACGCTTCATTGACGAGTGCGGAGGGTTGCATGAGGTGGCCTGCACGCTCGTTGGCCATTTTGCGGCGTGCGAGGCGATGGAGCTCCTGGTAGACGAGCGGGGTGAGGGTTTCGAGGGCAGTGGAATCGCCGCTCTGCCAGGCCTGCAACAGACGCGTCAGATTGGGGCTCTGGGCTTCCGAGGATGACATCACTGACCGAGTATAACCTTGGTCAGCGATGCCTGGGCGCTGGGCCCGGTATGGCTAGGCGAGGGCTTTGCCGTAGAGGGCCAAGAGGCGGGCCCATGCTTTTTCAGCTTGTGGCTCACTGTAGACACGCGAGTCCGGCGGGCACCAGCCATGAGCGCCTTCGTAGACTTCGATCTCGGCCTGGAGATTGGCCTTCTCGAAGGTCTCCTTCAGGACCGTCTTGTCGGTGGGGGCGCGGCTGTCGTCGTTGGCGGCGATGGCGACCAGGAACTGAGCCTTGGTTTTGGCGGCCTGGATGTGGGGGCTGTCGGCGGCGTCGCGCACCAGACCGCCACCGTGAAAGGAGGCGACCGCGCCGACGCGGGCAGGCATGGCGGCGGCGGTGCGGAAGGCCATCGGGCCGCCCATGCAGTAGCCCTGCGTGCCGAGCTTACGATTTTTGTTTACCGAGGACTGCTTGTCGAGCCATTCGACGAAGGCTTTGGCGTCGGTCATGTGCGTGGTGGCGGAGAGGGTTTGCGCCATGGGCATCACTTCCTGAATGGGAGTGGCTCCGCCAGCCGGGGCGGTGGGGGCTTTCTTGGTGCGGTAGAAGGGGTTGACGACGAGGACTGCGTAGCCGGATTCGGCCAGGCGCTTGCCCATTTGGCGGAAGGCGGGGCGGAGGCCGAAGATGTCCGGCCAGACGAGAATGGCCGCGCCGGTGCCGGTGGCTGGGCGGACGAAGTAGGCGTCTGCGGTGCCGTCGGGCGTGGTGATCGAGACGTCTTCTTCTTTGACCGTGACGGCGTTGGCGACCTGCGGGAGCAACATCGCCACGCCCGCGCCGACAATGGCGCCGAATTGCTGGCGGGTGACTAGACCGCGGGATTCGAAGTCTTTCTGATCATCGTCGAAATGGATTTGGTCGCACATAGGGGTTTCTTTGGGATAGTTTAGCGCTGCTTAGGCGCCGAAGTATTGGGCCACCGAGGCGAAGTAGCTTTCGTCGTCGCCCGCGTTGAGGTGGACCCACGCTTCGTCCGTCATGGTGGCGCGCCAGTTGAGGAAAGGAATGGCGTCGGGGCCGACCAGGTGCCGGAGTTGCCAGTCGTCGCCGGACGCGACTGCAAGAATCTTTTCGGCGACGAAGGCTGGCGGCGTCGCGTTCTGGAGTGAGGCGGTGAACATGGCCGACCAGCGGGCGCGGTGGGGATAGATCGACGGGGTGCCGGGCGCGCCGATATTTTGGGCCATGGAGGTGTCGATGATGCCGGGCTCGATCAGGGCCACGCGGATGTTGTGGGTTTTGAGCTCGCCGGCGAGGGCTTCGGTCATCGCTTCGAGCGCCCACTTGGACGCGGCGTAAGCGGCCATGGGTGGGGAAGTGATGCGGCCGGCGACGGAGCTGACGTTGACGATGCTTCCAGCGCGGCGCTCGCGCATGTGGGGGACCAGGGCCTGGATGCAGCGGATGGCACCGAAATAGTTGGTCTCCATGCAGGCGCGGAAGTCCGACAGCGGGGCTTCCTCAATCGAGCCCATGCGCTCGATGCCGGCGTTGTTGACTAGGATGTCGATGGGGCCTTGCACAAGGATCGCGTTGATAGCCGTTGTGACCGAGGCGTCGGAATCGACATCCATCGTGACGATGTGGATGGGGAGATTTTCTTTTGCGGCCTGGGTGGCCAGGGCGGGGGATTGGGCCGGGTTGCGCATGGCGGCGTAAACGGTGTGGCCGGCGCGGGCGAAGGCGAGGGCGGCTTCGTAGCCGATGCCTTTGCTGGTGCCAGTGATGAGAGTGGTTAGCATGAGCGTGCTCCTAAGTTGGGGTTGTATTTGAACGAATGAATGTTGCGTAAGTGGCCGCATCGATCAAACTGGCGGCAAGATCGAGAACAGCCCGTGCCGCGGCTTCCTCAGACGCGGTAAAACGGTAGCCGTTGAGTTCGAGGAAAAGGATACCAGCAACAAAGCCGGTGCGCTTGTTGCCATCGATGAAGGGGTGATTGCGGACGATGCCGTCCGTGTAGAACGCGGCCAGTTCGACAATGACGGGGTGTTCGGCGTAAGCGAAGTGCTGTTGCGGGCGGGCCAGGGCCGAAAGTAGGAGGCCGCGGTCGCGAAGGCCCGCGGCACCGCCGTGAGCTTCGAGCAAACGGTCGTGAAAAGCGAGGACGTCTCGCTCTTCGATCCAGATGGGTTCAGTCATTTTGCCAGCTCGTGCAACGTGTTGCGGTAACGGCTCATGATGTCGTCGGCCTTGGCCATTTTCGCCTCAAAGGCGGGATCGTACGGAGTCAGCCGGTATTCGCTGCCAGTGGTCTCAATAAGGAAGAGCTTGTCGCCCTCGGCACCGCTCAGGCGCTGCAGCACTTCTTTAGGGAGGATCACCCCCAGCGAGTTTCCAAATTTTCGGACCTTTAGTTCAACCATGGCGATCTCCTATGTAGTCACGAGTGTAATAACATTGAAGGCGAAGCGCAAGCGCTATCGGCACATTTGACGATTGCGTGACACTTTGTTACCATCTTATTTGTAGGGCTAGGCGACTCTTTTTGACCACAACTCAATCTTTTCAATCGCTTCGAGAGATGGCGCGGATAGCGTTGTCTCGTTTTGCTGTTTCCAGCCCCAGATTTTCTCTTCCAGATCCTGTGTCTCCAACCTGACATCGTTCGCCGAGGTCCGGGGTTTTAGCCCCCGGGGCCGGCAGATGTTCCCGCTGTTACTTGTCTGCTTTTCAACATAACTAGATTCGTCTACTAGACGATTGCCCACGCAACCAGAGGTTCGAACGAATGCAACAGTCTACTCCAAGACCGGCTTATCGCCCCAACCAGCCCATTACACGGGTGGATTTCTCCCGGATCAAATCATCCATCCCGATCCCCAATCTGATCGAAGTGCAGAAGCTTTCTTACGAGCGCTTTTTGCAGATGAATTTGCTCCCCGATGAACGCGACGAGATCGGGCTGCAGAGCGTCTTCAAGAGCGTTTTCCCGATTACCGACTTTCGCGGCCTTTCGCAGCTCGACTTCGTCGACTACGCGATCGGAAATTGGGAGTGCAAGTGCAGCGCCCTCAAAGGCCTGAATCACCTGCGCAGCGTCTGCCGCCAGTGCGGATCGACGATCCAGACCGATCCTTTCCACGCCGGCGACGTGCTGTGTAAGGCTTGCGGCACCTTCAACAAGAACATTGTGACCTTCTGTAATCGCTGCGGCGACCCGGTTGGTTTGCAGTTGAAGTACGACATCCCCGAGTGCGAAGAGCGCGGCATGACCTTCTCGGCGCCGCTAAAAGTTACGATTCGACTGACTGTCTATGACAAGGATCCGGAGAACCCGGACCCGAAGGCGAAGACCGTGCGCGACATCAAGGAGCAGGAAGTCTTCTTCGGCGAAATCCCGCTGATGACGCCCAACGGCACCTTTGCGATCAACGGCACCGAGCGCGTGATTGTCAGCCAGTTGCACCGTTCGCCGGGCGTGTTCTTTGAGCGCGTTCCCGCCGCCGGTTATCACCTAGGCAAGATCATTCCGTATCGTGGATCGTGGGTTGAGTTTGAGTACGACAACAAGAATTACCTGTTTGTGCGTATTGACCGCAAGCGTAAGTTCTACGGCACGGTGTTTTTGCGCGCGCTTGGTTTCAAGAGCGACGAGCAGATCATCAAGGCTTTCTACACCGACACGCTGTCGCGCATCTCGCTGAAGAAGGGCAAGGTGATGCTGGGCGTCGCCGATTC
>JANXUM010000123.1 GCA_025356215.1 Bryobacter sp.
TCGACGCCATCGCCGCGCGCGAGCGCCGCAATTACATCCTGCAAGAGCGCGTCCGCTTCGAGCCGGTGATCGCGACCCCCCATGGCCCGACGATGGCCGAAATTCGCATCATGTACATCTGGCTCCCCGCGATGGATTTGCCCGTAGCCGCAAACATGATCGTCCGCATGGGCCGGGGTAAGCAGATGGGCGTGGATCACAACAAGAACCTCGAGTGGGTCGGTGCCTCCGCCGGCTTCTACCTCTAACCTTCCAGCGCCTGCTCAAACGGCCACACCGCTACCGCGCCGATCCTCAACGGCCACACCGCCACCACCGCGTCCTCCGCCAACACCTCTGCGGGCACCTCCACCTCATAAGTGATCGGCGTCGCCGCCCCACTCTTCAACAAGGCACCAAACTCTTCTATGCCCGGCCCCACCGCCACCAGGTGCAAATTTTCGACTTGCAAATAGCGCCGGATTACCGCGTTCACGTCGGCCAATTCCAGTCGCGCCAGCCCCTCGGCGATGTAACTCGTATATTCTCCCGTGCCATAGAACGCGCTATCGATCGCGTACCCCTGCACCAGTGAATCGGTTTTCAAAAGCAGCTTGACGTACTTACTCAAAAAATTTCGCGTGCGTTCAAAGTCCTCGGCGCTTAAGCCGCCATCCACAAGCCGGGCAATCTCATACAGTGCCAGCCGAAACGCAAACACAGCCTTCCCGGGCACAACCGGCCTCACCCACACTTGAAAGATCTGCTGCCGCCGCGCCAAATTCGGGTCAGGCTCAAACTCATGCATCCCACGCGGGAAATACTCGATGTACGCATAGTCGCCGTAATTCAATCCGCGCACTTCGCGAATCTGATCGAACAGCCGCCCGCCGTTGCGATGCTGCCCCAGCCAGGCCTGCGCCAGCAACAACGCCGGATAGTCCGCATGCCCGCGCCTCACCGGAATGTGCCAACCAAAACTCATCGCGACGCCCCGCGCCTCCGCCTTGTCTAGCAGCGTCGCCTCAATGCCCACCGGCTGCCGCGGCTCCGGCAGCGCGATCGGCGCAATCGCCTCCAGTGTCAACACCCCAAACCACTCCGCGTGAAAGGCCCTGACATCCTCCACTGTGATCGCCGCCAGCCCCGCGCAAGTCCCCACCGGGTGGTGCCCATACGGGTGCCCTTCAAACAGTCGCGTGTACAAGACCTCCTTGGCCAGTTCCTCGTCGTTGGTCCCGCGCAGCGACACCCGCAAGAAGTTCAATTGGTCTTCCCGCACGCGCTCAAAGTCGTCCACCGCAAACGCCGGCTCGCGCAGCATTTCGTGGATCAACTTCTCATAGCGGGCAAGATGATCCACATGAACCGTACCGTGGAACACCGTTAACTCCTGATCTACCTGCGCGTCAAACCCGCTCGCCATCTCAAAAAACTCATCTAGCATCTGCTTGTACGCCCGATGCTTCGTCGCCCCGCCCACCATCAGCATCGCCGTCAAGTTCGCCAATCCCTCGCAGCCCACCGGGTCCTGAGCGCTCCCGCACCGCACCGCCATCCGGTAACTCTTCAATACTTCACTCATACCCCGTACCTCAACTCCACCGTCACTCGATTCGCCTCGACAAAATACTCGCGCGCCGCCCGCCGCAAGTCCTCCGCGCTCACCCGCGCATACTGCTCGTACAACTCGTTGATCGTCTCAGGCGTCCTCCGCAGCGCGACATAGCGTGCCAGCAGCCCGGCAATGCCTTCGGTCTGATCCATCCGCATCGCAAATGCATAGCGCAAGTGCTTCTTTACAATTTCCAGCCGTCGCTCATCCACGGGCTCCGTTTGCATCGCGATGATAGTCGCCGCCACCTTTCGCTTCACCTCGTCTATCCGCGAGGCATCCTTGACGCGCGCCGTGATCACGTATAGATAAGGATCGATGTGGTCGGAATTCATCCCAAAGAAGTGGTCGCAAATTTGCTCCTTCAGCACCAGGTCTTCGTACAGCGCCGAAGTCTCGGAAAAATAAAGGTACGACAGAACATCCAGGCTCGCCGACACCGGGCTCGCGTCGCTGTAAGCGGGAGTGCAATACGCAATCTGCAACAGCGGCATCGTCGCGCTGGGCCAGTCGACGGTGACATCGATCGGCCCACGCAATGGCGGCGCAACCGGAATGGCGTCCTCATAATCGCCTCGCTCCCACTCGCCCCAATGCCGCTCGACGATCACCCGGCTCTCCTCCACCGTCAAGTCTCCCGCCAGAATGATCGTCGTCCGTTCTGGCCTGTAATAGCGACGATGAAAGTCTCGCGAGAACTCATATAGCTCCGGCATCCGCTCAACATCCCGCAAAAAACCCATGGTCGTGTGCTGGTAAGGGTGCCGTTCAAAGGCCGCCTCGCGCAGCTTCTCGTGCAGCAAATGAAACGGCTCGGCGCTGTCTTTGTTGTATTCCGCCAACACGGCGCGGGCCTCCGTCCGGAAAGCCTCCTCGGCGTATTGCAGATTCTGGAACCGGTCCGCCTCCATCGCGACGATGGCCTCCAGATCCTCACGCGTAAACGTCGTATGGTACGCCGTCAAATCATCGTCCGTATAGGCGTTCTGAGCCGCCCCCGCCTGTTTCAAGACAGCGTCGTAGCGCTCAGGCGGGTAGGCCTCGGTCCCACGAAACATCATGTGCTCGAACAGGTGCGCAAACCCGCTCTTGCCTTCCTCCGTCTCATTGCGCGAACCCACATTCACGACAATGTACAGAGCTACGATATGCGGAAACTTCAGCGGAACCGTGATCAGCCGCAAGCCGTTTGGCAGGTCGCGCTGATCGTATGCAAAAGGGAAAACTTTGGTCATTCTGGGCTTAGTTTGTTACTGTTTTTAGAGTCTCACTCTTTGCCATTCATGAGCGTACTCGTTCGCATCGGCCGCACAAAAGCAATCCTCTGCGGGGGAAGGTGGACCTGCGCCGACCCCCGTCTTGAAGAGCGCCTCCAGTCCTGCCTTGAAATTTGGATTCAAAAAACCGGCGGTCCGCCGATCGGCAACGATGATCCCGACAAGTTCGCCGCAGAAGCCACCAGCCGCGAATTGGGCTTCGACGTCCTCCTCAACTCCCGGCCCAAGCGACGCCTCGCCGGTTCCGCCTATCTCGCCAAACGCCAAATCCGCCTACCGTTCTAGCAGTGGCTCCAGGTACTTGAATACATTCTTGGCCACCATCTCCGCACCGGCCGCGGTCGGATGAATATGATCGGCCTGCATCGCCCCCGGCTGATCCCAAACCCCATCGAGTATGAAAGGCATCAAAGAGTAGTCGTGGCTCGTCGCCAAGCCCTTGAACATCACTTCGTAATCATGGATGTAATCGGCACCGTAGTTGCGCGGAAGTGTGATCCCCAACAACAGAATCTTGCTTCCCTTGGCTTGAAAACGGCCTGCGATCTGCGTAAGGTTGTCGCGTGTCCGATGTACCGGCATCCCGCGCAACCCATCGTTCCCGCCCAACTCCAGTAGCGTCACCTTTGGCGCAAATCGCAGCGCGTCAGTCATCCGGTCCATGCCACCTTGCGTCGTGTCACCGCTAATGCCCGAATTTACGACCTTGTACTTATATCCCTTCGCGTCGAGAATTCGCTGCAATACATCCGGGTAGGTCTTTCCGGCCTCCAGGCCAAATCCTGCGGTGATGCTATCCCCAAAGCAAAGCACTACCGGCCGGGTATCCTCGGGCGGCAGCGCTGCCATCGGCGCCGGCAGTTCCATCTTGGCCACTGGCTCCTCAGCAACCTTCTTGGAGCAAGCCCCCGCCCCTAGCGTCACAACAAAAACGACAGCGAAAAAAGAAAACCTGGTCACGACTGTCAGAATAGAAAATAACAGCCCCTCATGTCGAATTCTTTTGCCATCGAAGTTGACGCGGTCACCCGCGAGATTGATTCTGGAACCCATTTGGTCAAAATTCTCAAGGGGATAACGTTCACGATCCCGCACGGCGAATTCGTCGCCATTATGGGCGCTTCGGGCAGTGGCAAGAGCACGCTCCTTGGCCTCCTCGCTGGCCTGGACGCTCCGACAACCGGCCGCATCTCGCTCGATGGCGTCGACATCACCCACCTCTCGGAAGACGACATGGCTCGCGTCCGCGGCTCCAAGGTCGGCTTCGTCTTCCAGAGCTACCAACTCATCCCCACCCTCACCGCTGAAGAGAACGTTCTGCTTCCGCACGAACTCACCGGCAAGCCTGGCGACGGCACCGCCCGCGCCCGCGCGCTTCTCGATCAAGTCGGCCTCCTCGAGCGCGCCACTCACTACCCCGTCCAACTCAGCGGCGGCGAGCAGCAACGCG
>JANXUM010000513.1 GCA_025356215.1 Bryobacter sp.
ACGAACCAGACGTTCATTGATTGCGACGGTTAGGCTTGCGACCGATAACAGGGACTCGGCCTTCAGTCACTTCGATGGCTTCTGACTTGTAACTTTCAGAATGATTTGGCGTACTTCCGTCTAAATTACTTCGCGTACCAGGGTCGCCGTCCGGAATTGCGAAAACCTGGTGCCATGTAAGTGCCGAGTGCAATCCAGTTTCGCAACGCCGAGAGCCCCAGTTGAAAGTCATCATCGCCATTGCGTAGGATCTCGATCTCGAAATAGCTGCCAGCAATCGCGGCCTTCACCGCTGCGGCAATCTTGTCAAGATGGAGCTTGACGTCTCGCCATTGCTGGTTGCCGAGCACCACGATCGCAATCTTGCGCCCGGAAAGTTTCTACTGACAGCGAATGTTCTTGTCGGAAGTAAGAAGCAATTCGTAACCCGCCTCCTCCGCTTGAAGTAGCAAGTCACCGTTCCTAAGTTCGTGCCAGCCAATCTGCCCGGCAAATTCCACATCGTGCCCGACAAGGCTGCGGGCAATGGGATTTGGCGTTCTGTTGTCGAAGAGAATTCTCATCCGTACGCGGGCGCTTTTTCCAAGCTTTGACTTGCAAAGTGCAGAACAGCTTTTACTTCCCGCTCGGTCACATCGAATACTTCAGTGATCTCTTTGGCAGAGAGACCCGCCTCAAGATTTTCGAAGATCGTTTGTACGGGCATACGCGTGCCTTTTAGCACCCAGGCCCCGCTAACCTTGCCAGGAATGCTTTCGACAGCAGGGCATTGGGACCAGTCAAGTTGTGCCATCAGTCAACCTCTCTCCCAGTGTATTCTGATGTGCGGTCATAGCGGACCGCCTCGTCCCCCACACGCATATCCGTCATCGACAACTCTCAATCGTGATCGAGATCGAGGTGGAGTGGTGACACCTTCAGCGGTTTCTTCGACGAGCCCACGCTCAACTTTTGAGTAGTCGCGCAGTGTAGAGGTGGCCAGTACTCGGTCCACCCCCCTGCCAGCTCAATCGCACGGCACCGGGAAGCTACGCCGAATCCTGTTGACGGAACCAGACTAAATCATTCTGAAGGTGACACGATTCTGCGCGAATTTTCGGCTGCGTCTGATCAACCTTGAGTCTACTCAAGCAGCACGCATCGAAGAAGACCCTAACAGACAAGATACAAACACGATCCCCTACCCGCGCCCCACTAGCGGCATCTGCGTCGCCATCACCGTCATCGTCAACACGTTCGCCTCCAGCGGCAGCCCGGCCATGTACAGCACCGCATTGGCGACATGCGCCAAATCCATCCGCGCCTCCGCCGCCACCGTCCCGTTGGCCTGCATCACGCCCACCGTCATCCGCTGCGTCATCTCGCTTGCCGCGTTCCCAATATCGATCTGCCCGCAAGCGATGTCAAAGGGACGTCCGTCAAGCGCAATCGACTTGGTCAACCCCGTAATCGCATGCTTGGTCGCCGTGTAGGGAGCCGAGTTCGGCCGCGGCGTCTGCGCCGAGATCGACCCGTTGTTGATGATTCGCCCCCCGCGCGGTTCCTGCGTCTTCATCATCCGCATCGCCGCCTGCGCACACAGAAACGAGCCGGTCAGATTCACTCCTACGACTTCGCTCCACTGCGCGTAACTCAGCTCATCCATCGGGATCGCCGGCGCGCCCATTCCCGCATTGTTGAACAGCACATCCAAACGCCCAAAGCGCTCGCCCACGACGGCAAATAAGGAGCCCACGCTGGCCGGATCAGAGACGTCGGTGGGCACAACCAGCATTGCCCCCTGCGAGGTCTCCTCCAGCGCCTCCCGCCGTCTGCCGGCGATGACAACGTCATATCCGGCGGCGTGCATCGCCTGCGCCACCGCCCGCCCGATTCCGCTCCCCGCACCCGTTACCAGCGCCACTTTGTTCAATGAATTCATGCCCTCTCAGCTTACCTGAGCCCATCGGCACCAGCCGCTCGAACTGATCGCCGAGGAGGACGGAACCTACCGTCTTTGCCCAGGGTCTTGCGGACATGCACGCGGGTAAAACGATCGCCATCGAGAGTAGGGAAGGGAAGAAGTTTGTGGCCGAGCTTGTTAAACCGTGGACATCAGAATTCCCCCTGGCTTCTTTCAAGCAGCCCGCGCGAGCGATCGGAATCTTCACCGATACTACGCTGACGCTACTCGCCATTCACACGGAGCACGACAAAGCATAGCGCCCGATTTAGGCCCCGCTCACCCCCGCACCCGCAGCCTCGCCAGCTTAGTTGTCCTCACTCCGCCCACCTGCGCCGCCATCGCGTAATCCCCATCCGCCACCTTTGGCACCGCAAAGTTGAACTGATACAGCCCCGGACTCACCAATCCCGCAAAATCCAATTTCAGCTCTGTTGTGTCCATCCACATTCGCGCCAGATTCGCCAGCGCTCGCGTGGCGACACGACGAACGTGAAGGGAGTTGTTTGCCGCAGCGCGCGGGCGTCCTCGG
>JANXUM010000525.1 GCA_025356215.1 Bryobacter sp.
CCTTCGGGCGGCTTGACTACCAAGTGAGCGCATCCACTACCGCCAATCTTCAGTACACCTACGCGGCCCAGAACGGGTTGAACTTTGGTGGCGCCAGTGGCCAGACCACGCAGGCCTCGACCAACAACACGATCCTCGACCGCGCCAGCCAGGGTGTAAAGTCCGCCGTCACCACCGTCTTGTCGCCAACTCTGTTGAACGAAGTTCGCGGCCAGTACGCCTACGACAACCGCACCCAGAAGCCGAACAGCACGCTGGCTCAAATCACCATCAATGACCTCGGCACCCTCGGCGGCAGTAACAATGGCACTTACATCTACAACGCCACCCGCTATCAAATCCTGGACAACCTCACCTGGACCCGCGGCGCGCACACGCTGAAGTTCGGTGTCGACCTCAACTTCAACCCGCAGCAGCAACAGCGCGAAACCAACTATGGCGGTGTTTACACTTTCGCGACTCTGTCTGATTATTTAGCGGCTCTCGGCGGCAACAACTCCAAGATCCAGCAGTATCAGCAGTCCATCGCCGCCAACGGAACACAGGGCCAGTATCGAGGTATGCAGAAAGACTTCAGCGCCTTTGTCACCGACACCTTCAAGATTCGGCGAGACCTCACGATCACCGCAGGCTTACGCTGGGACGGCCAGTTGAACCCTCAGCCCACCAGCCCCAACCCAAAGTACCCCTTTACCGGTTACATTCCCCACGACCTCAAGATGTGGCAGCCGCGCCTGGGCCTTGCTTGGAACATCTTGGGCAAGGACACTTCGGTTCTGCGAGTCTCGGCGGGCTTGTTTGATGCCCGTACGCCCGCCTACCTGATGCAGCGCGTGTTTACCGACAACGGCTTGAATACCTTGATCCTCGACACCGCCACAGACCCGACGATCCTAAACTATTTGAAGGTACCCAACCCCTTCACCTCGCTCCCGGCTGGCATCAAGACCCCTATCAACAGCATCTACGCCTTTGACCCCAACTTCCGCAATCCCCGCTCTGGCCAAGTCGCGGTCGCCTTTGAACAGAAACTCGATCGCAACACAAAGGTGACCGTTGGCTTCACGCGCAACTCCACCTGGAATCTGCAGCGCCGCTATGACGTCAACCTCTTCGCCCCCACGATCCTATCCAACGGCATGGCTGTCTACCCGACGATCGACGCCGCCGGCAACCTGGTCAATGCGTCATCCTATAACGTCAACACCGGCGCGGTCACCTTCCTCAACGCGGCTGGGCAGTCCGTCGCCGCCAAGGTGGCACGGCCCGATCCGACCATCGGCCAGATCAACTTCAACAAGAGCGTGGCTCACTCCGACTACAACGGGTTATCCGTCTCCGTCCAGCGCCGTCTGAGCCGCCGCCTGCAATACACCTTCAACTACACACACGCCAAGAGTCACGACGACGATTCCAACGAACGCGACTTCAATCGCCAAACCTCAATCAATACCTACAACCTGGCGTCGGATCGCGCCTATAGCAAGAGCGACGTCCGCCACAGCGGCAACATGCACGCTCTCTACGACATCGGCAAGGGCTTCAGCGTCAGCACGCTCCTCTTCGCCCGCACGGGTCTGCCCGTCAAGCCGGTGGTCGGTTCCGACCTGCAAAACGACGGCAACACCGTGAACGACCGCCCCGTTCTGGACGGCCAGGTCGCCGCCCGCGATTACTTCCGCCAGCCCGGTCTCTTCGATTGGGACATTCGCCTGCTCAAAGAGTTCAAGCTCGGCGACCGCTCGCGACTGATCATCTCGGCCGAAGGATTCAACCTTACGCGATCGTCGAACAAGACCTTCAATGGCGACGGCGAGACCACATTTGGCAAGCCACAGGCGGCGATCAACCCGCGCACCGGCTACGCTTTCGCCAACAACAACGCGTTTATCCCGACTCTGTCCCCGGGCACGGACCGCTTTGGCGGCCCGCGCCAAGGTCAGCTCGGCGCGCGCTTCGTGTTCTAGAGCCTACTTGCTCGACAAGACGAACTCGTTGCCATCGACATCCTTGAACATTGCAAAGGTGCCCCAAGGCTGTTTGGCTGGGGGTGCCTTAAACTCCACACCCTTGGCCACAAGCTCGTTGTAGGTCTTCTCCACGTTGTCGCAGGTGAAGCTGATCGCCTGAAACGCGCCAATCCGCGCTTCATGGCCTTCAGGCGTGAAGAGCACCAGGGAGGTCTCCGCGCCTGGGATGGAGAGTTCGATCCACCGCTGCTTTTCGTTGAAGGGCTGATCGGTTAAAACCGCAAATCCCAACTTCTCCGTGTAAAAAGCGAGCGACGCGTCTTGGTTACGCACCGGGATACTTGCAAACTTGATTTGTTTGATCATGCGATTGCGAAGTTAGCAAGGCTACGGGGCCCTGTCAACGGATCCAATTGCTGCTATAGCAATCATTGCTATAGGATAAGATATGGCTCCCTACATCCGGCTTGACCGATACGTTGTCGACATCCTGGCGCGGGATCTCGTAGGGCATGATCGCTCCGCCGCCGCATTTCTCGTCTATCTGCACCTCTGGGGCAAGCGTGGGACCGGGCCCATCCCGATGAGTTACAGCCAAATCGCCGATGGCACCGGCCTCTCCAAGCGCGCCGTTCAAACCGCCGTTGCTCGGCTGGGCCGGCGCAAGCTGCTGTCCATCCGGCGGGCTACGCCCACCGCGACTCCAGAATACGAAGTGTTGACGCCTTGGCGGCGTGCTTAGTGTAGGGCTGGCTCCGTAATCGCGTGCCGGGCAGCCTCACTCCGAGAGAGTTTGCGCAGGATCGGGCGGTGCGCCTCAACCGCCATCGCCCAAAACCGGAACGCGGACATACCGGCTGCGCGGAATACGTGCCGGTGCAGCGGATAAACCAGCAGGCAAGTCGCGCTCAGCGCCGCAAGCTGAAGCAGGATCGTCACGAATCGCATCAGGTCTCCGCGCGCCGACGCACACAAGGCCAGGTTGTCCGCTTGAAACTCCAGGTGTTGCGCCTCGTCTAGCAGGATCCTGCGCGCGATCCTTTTCAGCGTTACCGAACTGGTGGCGTCGTGGACTGCCGTGTAATAAGGCACCGCGACAAACTCGGCGCATACCAGCACCGTCAGCATCAGCTCAAAACCGGCCAGCTTGCGTACCTTGCGAAACAGGCCATCCACCCAATGTTCCCGCAGCCTGGGGATCAGTTCCTGATCGAGAAACAGCCCCAATACCGCCGAGTGGCGCTGCTCTTCGCGGATGAACTTGGTCATCGCCTCCGGTAGATTCGGAATCCCGTTCTTGCTGGAGAACTCCGCCGCCCGGCTCAGCAGCCCCAATCCGTCCGAGCCTTCGCCCAATTGAAATTGTTGCAGAGAGGCGGCCAACATCTCCCGCTCCTTCGGTGGCAGCATGGGCGAAGCGCTAAATGGAAATTGGGCTGGATTCCAGTTGTTGCTGTGAAAGTAATACATCCATGAAGAGTACTTTGTCATGCAAAGTAGTATCACGCATGAATTTCCCGTTGTCAATCCCGGGCGTTAATCCCGTTTCCAGATTTGAAAGAGGTTGGAGTAATCGTCGGTCCAAGTGCGAAGTTCCGGACGCGGCGGAACCGGTTCGCCCGCGCTGGTTACCAGCGCGTTCAGTCCGATTGCGGCCCCCGGGCGATACACCAATACCCAATCCGACGAGAACACTTGGGCGTCTTCGATTTCCTCGTTGTCCACCGAAAGTGTTTTCATGCCAAGGCTGGTGGCGATGCGCTCTACCACCGGTCCCAGGCGCAGATGCTTGTTGGAGACATGCACCGCCAGGACGCTATCCGGCCCCTTCAGATGACGGAAATACAGCTCAAACGCCTCTTTCGTCAAAAGGTGCACCGGGATCGAATCGCCGGAGAACGCGTCCACCGCCAGCACGTCGAAATTCTGTACGGGGTCGCGCTCCAAAGATACCCTCGCGTCGCCCAGGATGACGTCGCAAGTGCCGCGGCATCCCTTCAAGAAGCGGAACTCACTGCGGGCCACATCGAGCACTAGCGGATTGATCTCATAGATCCGGTAATAGTCGCCCTTGCGCGCATAGCTGCTCAGCGTTCCGGTACCGAGCCCGATCAAGCCCACCCGGTGATTCATGTGCCAGGTGTTAGCGATCGCTAGGCCGATGCCGGAGTTTGGGCCGTAATAGGTGGTTGGCAGCAAATAACGGTTGTCGCTCAAGAACTGTAGGCCGTGGTTGATTGTGCCGTGGATCAGCGTGCGCGTCCAGGTCTCTTTATCTGTACCCTGCGTTGAATCCTGCACTCGCAACGCACCATAGAAATTACGCACCATTATGCGCGAGCCGTCGGCGAAGGCGCGGATTTCGGTCACCGCCAGCACCACGCTGCAAACCGCCGCGGCCGTCCACAAAATATCGCTCGACCAATGGGCGCGATACAGAATCATCAGCGACGCAAAGGCGAACAGCGCCAACGCAACGTAGAGCTCAAAGTAGCCGGGCATGTACAGCGGCGCGGCGATCGAAATCAAAAAGCCACCGATTGCTCCGCCCACCGACATCATCAAAAAGAACATCGTCAGGTAGCGCGGGTGTGGTTTACGCTTGGCCAATTCGCCGTGGCAGAAGGTGCAGAAAACCAATAGCGAGACAGCCGCCGCCGCTAACTGATAGTGCAAGCGAGTATCTGAACTCGATTGATAGATCCCGTACGACAAAGCGATGAGAACCATCGGCGTCGCAATGCGAAAGATTCCCGGCCGGTAAATCTTGTCGGAATCGAAGACGAGTACAAAGCTCAACAGATACATCGACAGAGGCACTACCCAGAGAAAGGGGATGGACGCGACGTTCTGAACCAAGTGGCTGGTAAACGCGAGAAACAGCATCGAAGGCATCGCAGCGAGCGTAATCCAGATCAGGTAATCTCTGCCTGTTGGCGGCGCGGGAACGGCCACAGCTACTTCCTCCGTCTCGACTGGAGCCACATCCCCCGCAGTGGAGGCCCGCCACGCCGTGTAGATGCAGCCCAACCCAAACACGCCAAACGCAATCTTCCATATGAGAGCTTGATCGCGGACCGGGAAGTAAGGCTCGATCGCAACGGGGTAGGCGAGCAAGGCGAGTAAGCTGGCGAAGTTGGACAATGCAAAAAGCCGGTACGGTGGCGCGGCGTTGTGGACCCGCGAATACCAGGCCTGCAGCAGCGGGCTGGTGGAGGACAACAAGAAATAGGGCAGTCCAATGGTGACGGCCAGCACGGTCAGAATCGGCAGGATCGGCGCTTCGCTGCCCGACGGCTTCAGCCACTCCGGGGGCACCGTCGGTGTCAATGCGACGGCTGCGATCAATAGCGCCGCATGTAAGTAAAACTGCGCTTTAGTTTTGAGTCTGCTGGTTGTCCAATGCGCGTAGCCATATCCGGCCAGCAGCAGCATCTGGAAGAACAACATGCAGGTGTTCCAGACGACTGCGGAGCCGCCAAACCAGGGCAAGATCAGTTTGGCAATGAGCGGCTGGACAAGAAAAAGAAGGAAAGCGCTAAGGAAGACAGTTGCGGCGTAGAGGGCCATTCGGCTAATGGTATCGCCGAAAGCGCCTCTTTAGCCAAACGCTTGGTCAAGATCGGCAAGAATATCTTCGATGTCTTCGATTCCCACCGACAGGCGCACCAAATTCGGCTGGATCCCTAGCCGCGCACGTTGCTTGGCTGGAATGTCGCGATGTGAGGCAATGTCGGGGTACAGCGCCATTGTATGAACGTCGCCCAGGCTGGTTGCCGGCACGATCATCTTGAGCGCGTCGAAGAACGCAAAGACCTCCGCCTTGCCAGCGTCTCTGATCTCGAAGGAAACCATTGCTCCATACTGATTCTTCGGGAAAAGCCGCGCCGTGGTCTCAGCGTCAGGATGTGAAGCCAGGCCGGGAAAGTAAACGCGCGACACCTTAGGGTGCCGCTCCAGGTGTGCGGCGACGGCGATCGCGTTTGCGTTCTGGCGCTCGATGCGAAGCGGATAGGTCTTGATGCCGCGCATGCTCAGGTAGCACTCAAAGGGCCCCAGGATCGGGCCGTAGATTCGCGATAGTGTCCGCACCGGAGCAAAGTGTTCCTCATCGCAACACACGAAGCCGCCAATGACGTCTCCGTGGCCCGAAAGGTATTTAGTTGCGCTATGCACGACAACATGCGCACCCAGCTCCAGCGGTCGCACCAATGCGGGGCTTGCGAAAGTATTGTCGACCATGAGGCACGCGCCGGCTGCCCGCGCCATCTCGGCGATCTTGTCCATC
Organism: Bryobacter sp.; assembly: GCA_025356215.1. Classification (GTDB taxonomy): domain Bacteria; phylum Acidobacteriota; class Terriglobia; order Bryobacterales; family Bryobacteraceae; genus Bryobacter. The sequence goes on from JANXUM010000525.1 coordinate 6,259, forward strand.
GCGCCAATTCGAAGCAGCGGATTCGAGATCGACTCCATCAGAATCACGCCGGGCTTATCGGCCTCGATCGCCTTGGCCACGGCATCGAGATCGCAGATGTCCACAAAGCTATTGGTTGTTCCGAAGGGCTCAAACACGTTTTGCAGCAGCTTTACAGTCGCGCCGTAGAGTGCGTTTGCCGCCAACACATGCTTACGCCGATCCATCAGCGCGGCCGTCAACGCGATCTGCAACGCGCTCATGCCCGAGGCCGTCGCCAGCGTGCCATGCGCGGATTCAAGCGTGCTGACCAGTTCTTCCAGCGCCGCGTTTGTCGGATTGTCGTAGCGCGAGTAAGCGTAGCCCTGCACTTCATGCGCGAATACTTTGTCGATCGTCTCCAGCGAATCGTAGAAGAAACTGGCCGACGCGTAGATCGGCGTCGCCACCGGGATCGGTTTGCCCGGCTCGCGTTTGCGGTCGCCCGCGTGAACCGCCTTTGAATTGAACTTCATGCTTTACGTTTCCACCGGACACCGTCTTTGGTGTCTTCGATAACGACGCCCAGATCGAGAAGCTGCTTGCGAATCTCGTCGGCGCGTCCAAAATTCTTGGCCTTCTTTGCCGCAGTCCGCTCGCCCACCAGCGCGTCAATGGACGCGTCGTCGGGGCCGCCTGCGGGCTCAGCGGCCTTCAAGATGTCGAACACAGAATCAAAGCGCTGCAATAGATCGAGCGCCGCGGCTTTGTTCCCGTCAAGAAATCCGGCGTGATCCAGCCGCGTGTTGGTCTCGCGGACGAACTCGAACACGGCGGCCAGTGCCTCGGCCGTATTGAGATCGTCGTCCATCGCGTCTTCAAACTTGGCGCGAGCCTCCACGGCCAAAGCCGCAACATCCGGGTTCTCCCCAGGGGCCATCGCGTCGCTCTCCAAGCGGAATTTATAGTTCCGCAAGCGATCGATCGACGTCTGCGCCCCTTTCAACGAGTCCAGCGTGAAATTCAGCTTCTTGCGGTACGGCACGCTCATCAGCAGAAAACGCAACGCTTCCGGCGCATGGCCCATCTCCACCAACTCACGCAGTGTGTAGATGTTACCGATGCTCTTCGACATCTTCTGCATGTCGACGTTTAAGTGTTCGCAATGAATCCAGAAGCGCGCAAAGTTTTTGCCCGTGGCCGCTTCCGATTGCGCGATCTCGTTTTCATGATGCGGAAAGGCGAGATCAATGCCGCCTGTGTGGATGTCCAGCGTGTCGCCCAAATACTTCATCGCCATCGCCGAGCACTCAATATGCCAGCCCGGCCGCCCACTGCCAAACGGCGCGTCCCAGGCTGGCTCCTCGCCCTTGCGCGACTTCCACAGAACAAAGTCCCGCGCGCTTTCTTTCTCGTACTCGTCGTTGTCCACTCGCGCCCCGGCCTGTATGCCGGAAAAGTCCGTATGCGACAACTTGCCGTAGGCGGGAAACTGACTGATGCGGTAATAAACGCTGCCGTCGGAGTCGTAGGTGAAGCCTTTCGCCTGCAGCGTCTCGATCAGCGAGACCATTTCTCCAATGTGCTCTGTGGCGCGCACGATGCGCTCCGGCTTCTCCAGGCGCATCGTCGCCATGTCTTCGAGGAAAAACTTCTCGTACTTCTGTGTGTACTCGCCCATCGGCACGCCCAGTTCCATCGACTTGCGGATGATCTTGTCCTCGACGTCCGTGATGTTCATCACGTGGTTGAGTTGAAAGCCGCGATACTTCAGCCAGCGCCGAAGCGTATCGTTGAACGTAAAGGTACGAAGGTTGCCAATGTGGGCGTAGTTATAAACGGTTGGGCCGCACGAGTACATGCGCACCGTTTTGCCGTCGGCCGGCTGGAACGCTTCTACTTGCAGAGTGAGGGTATTGAATAGGCGAAGGGCCATGCGGGTGGTGAAGCTTCCAGTGTAGCCCGATAGGCCCAATGGGACGGATTGGGGACCAACTGGAATCACCCTTGCGCTTGGCCCGGCGTCGACCTTTCTTGATCCCTTCAAGACGCGTACTTCTGTCAGGCGCGTCACTCGCTCTTGCACAGTCACCGAAAAAGACTCCCAAGCGCCCGGATGGATATCTTTGCCGCCGCGATGCTGGGAAGCTTGAGGTTGCGCAGCCAACGATTGCGGCCTATCCGGGCATCGAGAACTCGTCCGGGCCGCACAAGATTCCGCTCATCGCGCACGCCAAAAAGGGCGGCGCCGAAGATGTCGTTCAATATCTCTCAGATAGGTCGCGAATGTGATCCAGCACACGCCTGTGGATGCGATGAATCAACGCGTCGCTCCACCAGCGCCAGTAAGCTTCCGGATAAAGCCCATGGCTGTACCAGGTAGTGCCCTCAAGGCGGGTCCGTCGCCCGCCGTCGAGAGGCGTTAAAAGAAACTGCCCGCGGCGCGACTTCATGAAGCCATCCAAGTGCGGTGGATGAATGTTGTACGGGCTCAACTCTCGCATCGGTTCAGGACTCGCGGCGACGTCGAAGGCCAACAGCGAAGGCTCCCGCCACGTTGTGATCGGTTCGACAAACGGGCCGGTCGAGAACTCGCAGTAGCGCACTGCCCCCACACCGCGACCCACAATCCGCGCCTGCAGCGGATAGGCGATGCCCAGCCGGAAGATCCATTCCGTCGGTGCCGGTAGTTCCGAGAACTCCACGACGTTTTTCCAGACCGCATCGGGGGGCGCATTCACCTCGATCGCAGTTACCGCGCGAAATACTTCGACCGACGGGCCCGTGGCGCTGTCCGTCGCCGCCACCGCGGGCAATATCGCAAGCGCCATAAACACCAGCCAACTGACTCTTTGCACCGGCGGAGACACATGAATCATCGCCCGCCCCGCCGCCACGCCAACCACCGCGATCGGCACCGCGATCGGCAGGCACATTGCCAAACATATCCCGCCCTCAACGGCAAACGTCAACGCCAAGCCCCCACAGATCACCAACGACGCCAAACTCGCCAGCAGGCAATCCGTGAAGCTCCTCTCCTGATACTGGGAGTGCAGCAGCGTGGCAATTAGCCCCATTCCAAATGGCACACCGAAGAAAATACCCCAGCCGTAACCCGGGCTCAACAAAGCCACCACAGCGATTGATAGCAATCCCGCTACGGCCGAGATCGCCGCGGCCATAGCGAACGAAAGCCCGTGGCTTTCGGGCCACCAACCCGCCACCTTCTCCTTCGCCTTCGGCGCTTCGCTTTCCGCCGCGCGCTGCGCCAACGCCAGAAACCCGAAGAAGATTACATTCACGGCGGGCACGAAAAACAACCCCGCCCACCATAAGGGCCAGCCTAGACTCCGCAGCCGCTTCGCTGTTAGCCATACGCCCACGACCGCAAATGGAACCGCCACCCATGCCACCGCGAATAGAAACTCCCGGTCCGGTGCCTTGAGCGAAAGCATCGGCACCCCCAGTGTGAACCAGTACAGTTGCGGCCCCCAACCACGTCCAAAGTGCGCCGCCACCGCCCGGTCCAGAAATTGTTTCAGGGCAAACAGCGCCAATCCCAAGCACAAGAACGACCATCTTCCGACCGGCTGCATGGCCGCAGAATAGCATTGCCCGTTAAACTGACAGATTGCAGCCTTTCCAATTCGATATCGAAGCCGAGTGCCCCAGTACCGGTGCCCGCGCCGGCACACTCCATACTCCACACGGCCCCATCCCAACGCCGATCTTCATGCCCGTCGGCACTCAGGCCACCGTAAAGGGCGTCATGCCGCGCGATCTTGAGGACGACATCGACGCGCCCATCATTCTTTCCAACACCTATCACCTCTACCTGCGTCCTGGCCACCAAACCATTCAATCCCTCGGTGGGCTGCACAAATTTATGAACTGGCCCCGCGCCATTCTCACTGATAGCGGCGGCTTCCAGGTCTTCTCCTTAAGCGAACTTCGTAAAGTCCGGGAGGTCGGCGTTCAATTCCAAAGCCATCTCGACGGCAGCCGCCACGACTTCACTCCAGAAAGCACGGTCGACGTCCAACTCGCCCTGGGCAGCGACATCATGATGGTTCTCGACGAGTGCACCGAATACCCGGCCACCCCGGAGCGCGCCCGTCAAAGCATGGAACTCACCACCCGCTGGGCTCGCCGCGCCTTCGATCACTACCGGGGCCCCCGCGCCGACCGCACCCAAGCCCACGCCCTTTTCCCCATCGTCCAAGGCGGCATGTACCCGGAATTACGCCGCGCCTCCGCCGAATCCCTCATCGAGCTCGACGCCTACGGCTACGCCATCGGCGGGCTCAGCGTCGGCGAGCCACGCGAAGACAGTCTTGCGATGACCGAAATCGTCGCGCCGCTGCTCCCGAAAGTGAAGCCCCGCTATGTAATGGGCGTCGGCCTCCCCGAAGAACTACCTGAGTATGTCGCCCGCGGCGTCGACATGATGGATTGTGTTATGCCCAGCCGTAATGCCCGCAATGGCTGCCTCTTCACCAGCCAAGGCCGCCTCGTCATCAAGAATTCCCGATTCAAGGACGACCCCGCGCCGCTCGACCCCAATTGCGGTTGTTATGCCTGTCGCCACTTTTCCCGAGCCTATCTTCGCCATCTCTTCTTAGCCCAGGAGATTCTTTTTTCCACTTTGGCCACAATTCACAACCTTCGGTACTACCTGGACCTCATGCGGGCCATGCGGAGTAGTATCCTGAATGGGGGATTTCCACAGTTTCTGGCTGAGATGCGCGCCAGCGCTTCCGGCCCGGCCACGGAAGACTAGTAAAAGACTGTAGAATCTTTGAGGAAGACCCCGGTATACCTATTGTGATGTTGCCCGCCCTTATTTTGCAGGCCTCGGCTAATCCCATGCTTGGATTCTTGCCCATCGTGGCAATGTTCGGCATTATGTACTTCCTTGTGCTGCTGCCCGCGCAGCGCCAACGGAAACAGACCAAGGAAATGCTGGCCGGTTTGAAGAACGGCGACGAGGTGGTCACCAATGGCGGCCTCGTCGGCCATGTCGTTTCGATGAATGACCAGGATCAGACGCTCGTGTTGCGGATCAAGCCGGACAACGTCAAGCTGCGCTTTGCGCGGCAAGCCGTAGCCAGCTTGGTTCTCCCGGACGGCGCTGATTCGCAGAAGTAGTCCGCATACGCCGCACTAGAACGGCGAACGGTATTTTAAGCAGGAAGGTTTTGTAATGGAGAGAAGTTTGTGGATCAAGATCGGCACCATCGTGGCCGTAACCTTGATTTGTATTTACGGCATCGTCGGCATTCCCAAGAATCAGAAAGAGCTTGTCGACAATTTTGAGAAGAACATCAAGCTCGGCCTCGACCTCAAAGGCGGAAGCCAACTTGTGCTTCAGGTGCAAGTTCAGGACGCTTTCAAGGCCGAAGCCGATCAGGTGATCGACCGCCTCAAGACTGAAGTCAAGACCGCCGGCATCGATTACGGTTCCTTCGATCGAAATGAACCCACGACGATCGAGACGGCCGACAAGATCGAGATCGCCGTCAAGGGCGTCCCCTCGGCCAAGCTGGGGGACTTCCGTAAGATCGTCACCGAGCGCTTTCCGGACTGGAATCTAACCAGCACTTCCGGCACAGACTTCAAGCTCAACATAAAGACCACCTCGGCCCTTGAGCTTCGCAAGAAGACCGTCGCCAGTTCGATTCGCACGATCGAAAGCCGCATCGATGGCCTCGGATTAGCCGAGTCGAGCGTCCAACAGCGTGGCGCGGCTGAGACCGAACCCGAGATTCTCATCCAGATGCCCGGCGTTGACGACCCCGCCCGCATCAAGCAGATTCTGCAAACCGCCGCCCTGCTTGAGCTCTACGAAGTGCAGGAAGGCCCCTTTGCCTCGCGGGATCAGATGATGAACCAGTTCAACGGCATCCTTCCGATGGGCACCAAGCCAATGCGCGGCATGGGCACTCAGGAGAGCTGGTTCCTGCTCAAGCGCGCTCCCGTCATCACTGGGCGCGACCTGCGCGATTCGCGCGCCTCCCAGGACAGCATGAACAATAGTTGGGTCACCAGCTTTGTCCTTAGCCAGGACGCATCCCGTCGATTCGGCGCATTCACCGAGGCCAACGTCAACAAACGCCTCGCCATCGTGCTCGACAATCAGGTCCGCAGCGCCCCCACCATTCAAAGCAAGATCACCGATAACGGCCAGATCACCGGTGCGGCCAACCAGCAGGAAGCCAACGACCTCGCGCTGGTTCTGCGCGCAGGCTCTCTGCCGGCTAGCGTCATCTACCTCGAAGAGCGCACCGTCGGACCTTCGCTCGGTGCCGATTCCATCCGCGAAGGCCTCTACAGCGGCCTGGCGGGCGTAGTCGCGGTTGTCCTCGTGATGCTGGTTTACTACAAGAAGTCCGGCATCAACGCCACCATCGCTTTGATCCTCAACGCGGTCATCCTGATCGCCATGCTCGCCTACTTCGGTGCGACCCTTACCTTGCCCGGCATCGCCGGCATCGTGCTCACCATCGGCATGGCTGTGGACTCCAACGTCCTCATCTTTGAGCGCATCCGCGAAGAGCTTCGTAGCGGCAAGAGCGTTCGTGCCGCCATCGACGCCGGCTTCAGCCGCGCGTTCCTCACTATCATCGATACGCACGTCACCGCCGTCGTATCCAGCGCCTTCCTGTTCATCTTTGGCACCACCAATGTCAAAGGCTTCGCCGTCACGCTGATCATCGGCTTGCTGGCCAATCTCTTCACCGCCGTCTTCGTCTCCAAGGTCATCTTCGATTGGGAACTGAGCGGCAACAAAAAGGTAACGACGCTCAGCATCTAGCTGAGCTTATTTTTAATATCTTCAGGCCGTTGAGCGGGTGAAAACCTACGCTCCGGCGGGAACAAGAAAGGAATGGCTGGTGTCTCTACAGTTGGGTCATCAGCCGGGTTAGGTAGCATGGAGCTTTTTCGCGACACAAATTTCGATTTCATGGGCAACAAGTGGCCTCTCATTGGGCTGTCTTTGTTGCTGACGGCGGCGGGGCTTGTGAGCCTCGCCGTCAACGGAGGCCCCACATACGGCATTGATTTCAAGGGCGGCACGCTGCTCTACGTCAAGTTCGCCGAAAAACCGAGTGAGGAAGCCATCCGGACAGCGTTGTCCAGGAAGATCAAGGGCGAAGTCTCGGTCGTTGCGGTTCAAGGAACCAACGAACTGATGATCCAGACCGAAATCAAGGGCGAGCAGGAACTGCAATCCACCCGCCAAACCATCGAGGACACACTCGCATCGGTCTACAGCGCCTCCGCCGACAAGCTCAATTTCACCGGCGCGCCCGCCCAACGGCTTTACGACCGCATCAACTTGCCGCTGCAAAAAGGTGGCGTCTTCATTGCGGATGAAGATCTGCGCAAGCTCGTTGTCGAGATCCTCAAGTTTCGTGACAAGCAAAAGGGCGGCATGCTCGCCAACTTCGATGAGCTGAGCGCCGTTCCCGGCATGACTCCGCAGGTCCTTAACGTCATCAAGCAGGAGTCTTATCTCGGCAAGTACCTCGTGCGCAACACCGAAGTAGTGGGCCCGCGCGTAGGCAATGAATTGCGCACCAAGGCGCTTCTAGCTACCCTCTACGCTCTCGGCGGCATGCTGATTTACGTAGGCCTTCGTTTCGAATTTGTCTACGGCTTCGCGGCCGTGATCGCGGTCTTTCACGACACGATCATCACCATAGGACTTTTTTCTCTCTTCCATAAAGAGATTTCCTTGACAGTGGTAGCCGCGCTGCTTACATTGGTTGGTTACTCGATGAACGACACCATCGTCGTCTTCGACCGCATCCGTGAAAATTTGCAACGAGGGAGGAAGGGAGACATGACCGATATCGTCAACCGCAGCGTCAACGAAACGCTTAGCAGAACGATTATGACCTCAAGTCTCACACTTCTGACAGCCGTTGCGCTATGGTTGTTTGGCGGTCAGGTGCTGAACGGTTTTGCCTTCGCACTGGTTGTCGGAATCACGGTCGGCACTTATTCTTCGATTTTTGTGGCAAGCCCAATCTTGGTGTTCTGGCAGGACTTCATGAAGAAGCGCGGGGACAACTCAAGAGCCGGAGGGGCGACGCCGGTAGTACCAGCCGCGAAAAAACTCGCGGCAAAATAAAGCAACACCGGATCGGCGCTTGAGGCGGTTGAGACGATAGAATCGTCCTCAGGCAAAAACCGGGAAAGGGACGTAGGTATGTTTGAACAGAGTTTCATCGACGAAAAAAACGGGACGAGGAAGGCCAGCTCGGTCTTAATCTCCTTCGTGGTTCAGATGGCGTTGCTCACGGTTTTGGTGATCCTTCCGATGATCTACTATGAGTCGATCAGCGGCGCCGCCCTCAGCAGCAGCCTTGTCGCTCCGCCGCCCCCTCCTCCGCCCCCTCCGCCCCCTGCTCCTGTCGCAGTGGTCAAGGTCAAGATCGTCCCCAAGCAGTTCAACGCGAATATGCTTCAGGCCCCCAAGACCATCCCGAAAGAAATCGCGATGATCAAGGAAGAAGAAATGCCGGCCGCTAGCGCCGGTGGCGGCGTTCCCGGTGGCATCCCTGGCGGCGTTCCCGGTGGCGTTCCCGGTGGCATCCTTAGCGCCATCCCCGGCCCTCCTCCTCCCAAGCCCAAAGAAGACCCTCCCAAGCCCAAGCCCCCAGCGGCTCCGATCCGTGTCGGTGGCAACGTCCAGAGCGCCAAGCTCGTACGTCAGCCCAAGCCATCGTACCCCCCGCTCGCTCGTCAGGCTCGTATCTCAGGCGTCGTTAAATTTAACGCCGTGATCGCCAAGGACGGCTCCATCCAAAATCTTACTCTCGTCTCAGGCCACCCGCTACTTGTACAGGCGGCCACCGAGGCGGTAAGGCAGTGGGTTTACCAACCCACGCTCCTCAACGGCGAACCCGTCGAGGTGATTACGACCATTGACGTGAACTTCACGTTAAGCCAGTAATCAAATTCGAGCGACGCAAGTCCAAACTTCAGTAGTCAGTCCCAAAACTCAAAACTCGCAGGAGATTGTTGCATGCTTTTTACTATGCAAACCATGGGCTTCCTTTTGTTACAGGAAGTCGGCTTCGATGTACTCACGATGTGGACCCAAATGGGCTTCCTCGCGAAGGCCGTCGTTATCATTCTGTTCCTTATGTCGGCGATGTCGATCGGTGTCATGATCGATCGCCTGATCGCGTTCAACGCGGCCAAGGCTCAGAGCCGCCAGTTCGCCCCCGCGGTGGCTGGTGCTTTGCGCGAAGGCAAGCTCGATGAAGCTATCAAGATCGCCGACCGTTATAAGAAATCCCATCTGGCCAAAGTGGTCGTCGCTGGCTTGCAGGAATTCAAGGCTCACCAAATGAGCACTGAGATCTCCGGCGAAACCATCGAAGCCTCAAAACGCGCCCTCGAACGAGCCGAAGCCATTGTCCACGCTGAACTCAAGCGTGGCGTCTCGAGCTTGGCGACCATCGGTTCCACCGGCCCCTTCGTCGGTCTGTTTGGAACGGTCGTCGGCATCGTGAACGCGTTCAAGGGTATCGCCAGCGAGAAGGCCGCCGGTCTCGGTGCCGTCGCCGGCGGTATCTCCGAAGCGCTCGTCACCACCGCGTTAGGCCTCTTCGTCGCCATCCCGGCCGTCGTCATGTTCAACTACTTCACCAATCGTGTGGAAGCGTTTGACATCGAGATGAACAACTCGAGCTCCGAACTGCTCGATTACTTCATCAAGCGGTCGCAGGCTGCCCGGCGCTAACAAGCGCTTTGATTTGGATCGAGACTAATCAGATATCCTCGCGAGTTTTCCTTCCCCTCCGGTCCCGCTTTCATCGAGCGGGGCCAAGGGAAGGAGGGAAGACCAGGCGGGGGAAGGACACCAGATGGCCGATAGAAAACACGCAGCGCCGCCCGTATCCGACATCAACGTAACCCCGATGGTCGACGTCATGCTCGTCATGCTCATCATCTTCATGGTCATTACACCGATGTTGCAAAAGGGCGTCAGTGTCGAAAAAGTGAAAACCAAGAACCCGATCGCCATGAAGGACGCCGACAAGGAAGACGCGATCCTCGTCAGCGTGACGCGCGCCGGCGACACCTTCCTCGGTACAACCAAGATGGCCCCGGATCAGATGCCCAGTAAGATCAAGGACATGCTGACCAATAAACCTGAAAAGGTTGTGTACATCAGCGCCGACAAGCGCGCCAAGTACGAGCGCGTCGTCACCGTAATCGACGAAATCCGTAACGCCGGCGTCGAGCAGTTGGGCCTGATTACAGAAGACATGATGGGCGGGGCTCCCCCCGCCGCAACGAAATAAAAGATCGAGATATAAGGAGAACCGCATATGGCAATGGCAATGGGCGGCAAGGGGGG
>JANXUM010000536.1 GCA_025356215.1 Bryobacter sp.
ATCCGCAGCATCGCCCACTCCTCGCCAAACACTTCGGTCACTTGCCTGTCGAAGCTCAGCCCCAACTTGGCGCAGCGCTCATCCACGATCGCCGCCGCCCGTCGCGCCTTCTCGCCCGCCTTGGGTGGCCCGTAAGTGAGAGTGCCCGCCGCCTTCCATCCCCAGTGGTAGGAGATGCTCGCCTTCAGGTGCTCAGGCCGCGCCCGCCCGCTTGCGCCATTTACTGCAACTCGATTCGGACCGTCATCTCGTAGCTCGACCGTAGTGAAGTCTGCAATCATATCGGGCGTATAGTATGCAGCCGGGTCGCCCACCTCATAGACCAGTTGCTCCTTGACGCTTGCCAGCGACACGCGCCCGCCTGAGCCTTCATGCTTCGTGATTACTGTCGATCCGTCCTCATGCGCCTCGACGATCGGATAGCCGATGTTGGCCAGGTCCGGGATCGACTCCCAATCGGCCAGACAGTTGCCGCCCGTGCACTGCGCTCCGCACTCGACAATGTGCCCGGCGACGATACCCGCCGCCAGCCGCGGCCAGTCCGTCTCGCTCCAGCCATAGCGATGCACCATCGGCGCAAGCACCAGTGCCGCGTCCGAGCAACGCCCGGTCACCACGACGTCTGCCCCGGTCGCCAGGGCCTCAGCCAGCGGGAAAGCGCCGATGTAGGCGTTGGCGCTCAACACTTGATCGATTACCGTCGACAGCGGCGCGCCCGTATCCATGTTTAAGAGCTCGTACTCGCGCAGGCGATCGAGAATGTCGTCGCCCAGCACCACGGCCACCTTGAGGCCGGGGCAGCGCCGCCGGATCTCTTGTGCGCACGCCAGCGGGTTCACTCCGCCCGCGTTGGCGATGACCTTGACACCCGCGTGCTGGATGCGTTCCATCAACGCCGGAAAGTCGCGTGCATAACCGAAGGCCGGGTTGTCGCGCTTCTGCTTCTGCAAGATCGACATCGTCACCTCAGCCAGATAGTCAAGCACGAGATAGTCGAGCGGCCCGTCTTGAACAAGACTTACCGGTGCCTCCGGCGAGTCCCCCCAGAAGCCTTGTCCACACCCGATGCGGATCATCGCTGGCAAACCTCGAATAAGAAGGCCAACGCATCGCGAGTCTCGGCGGGGTCGAGGATCGCATCGACATGGCCGCGGGCGGCGGCGTGCCGCGCGTCGAGCCAGCGCTCATAGTCGCCGCGTGTCTGAGCCATCTTTGCCTCCAACTCTGGCGGGATCTTCTCGCCCGCTTGCTTCAACCGATCCAGCTCAGTTCCGTGAATGGCTTGCACCGCCGAGTCGCCCTCCATCACACCGATACGCGCCGTTGGCCAGGCCAGCGCAAAGTCCGGGTCAAAGCCTTGGCCAGCCATGGCGTAGTAACCGGCACCGGAGGAATGGTTCAAAGTCAGCACGATCTTGGGCACGGTCGTGCACGACATCGTCTCCACCATCTCCGCGCCGGCGCGGATGATGCCGCCCTCCTCGGCCTGCTTGCCCACCATGAAGCCGGATACGTCTTGCAGATAAAGCAGAGGCAGCCCGTGGCGCTCGCAGGTGTCGACAAAGAAGGCCGCCTTGCGCGCCGACTCCGCGTAGATGATCCCGCCGATGCGCGGCCCCAGCGCCGTCTTCAAGAAGCCGCGCCGGTTGGCAAGCACGCCGATCGGGCGACCATGCAGCCGGGCTCTTGCACAGATCAGTTCAGGGGCGTGCTCGGGTTGAAACTCCTCCACGCTACCTTCATCCAACAAGCCGTGCAACACCGCGCCGGTGTCATAAGGCTGGCGATGGTCGTCCGGCAAATGAGCGATGTAACGGGCTTGATCCACGCGTGTGGACGCCGCGCCCGTGCGAAGTTCTCGAAAGCGCGCCCGCAGAATCTCGAGGCAAGCCTCGTCATTGGCCGCGCGCAAATGTGCCACGCCACTGACGGCCGTGTGGAGAATCGACCCGCCCAAGTCTTCTGCCGTACTGCTCTCCCCCGTTGCTCCCTTAACCAGGTTCGGTCCGCCCAAGCCCATAAAACTAGTGCCGTCCACCATGACGATCAAGTCGCTGAGCGCTGGCAGATAAGCCCCGCCCGCGATGCACATCCCCATGACGGCGGAGAACTGCGGGATGCGCAACTTGCGCCGCATCTGCGAGCAGTAATGGAAGATCCGCGCCGCGCCGTATTGGCCGGGGAAGATTGAATCCTGCAAGGGCAGGTTGACGCCCGCGCTGTCGACGAGATACACAATCGGCAACCGCTCGCGCATGGCAATCTCTTGCGCCCGCAGGATCTTGGCGATCGTCTCGGGCCACCATGCGCCCGCCTTCACGGTCGCGTCGTTGGCGACCACCACCGCTGCGCGGCCTTCGATCTTCCCGATGACGGTCACGACCCCGGCGCAAGGCGCTTGGCCCTCATGGCGGTCGTAACCCATCAGCAAGCCCGTCTCGAAAACAGGCGATCCCGCGTCGAGCAATCGGGCTACCCGCTCGCGCGCAGTCAGCTTGCCCTGTTGATGCTGCTTGGCGATCTTGGCGGCGCCTCCGCCCTCGCGCAACTTAGCCTCCAGGGTCTTGAGTTCCGCCACTAGCTGAGTCAATCTTTGGGGCATACGGCTGATTCAACTATAAGATGAGAAGACCGATGACGTTTTTCGATCGCCAAACCTGGAGGGTGTTAAGCACCGCGCTGCTGTTCGCCGCCGCAGTGTGGCTCCTCTACAGTTTGCGCGAGCTGTTCTTCTTGCTGCTGCTTGGTCTCTTTCTGGCTTATACGATCGAACCTCTCATCGCCTATCTGCAGCGATTAGCCCCCAAGTCCATTTCGCGCAACTCCGCCATTGTCGTCATCTACATTCTGGTGTTGCTCGTGGCCGGCTCGGCGCTGGCCTGGCTGGGCCGAGCGGTTAGCGCGCAAGCCGGGGTGTTGATTGCCAAACTCCCCGAGATCGCCAAGGACCCGGGGGCGGCGATGCATTTGCCTCTGCCATCGCAATTGGAACCCTTTCGCGACGACATCCTGAAGTTCGGTCTCGACTTCGCCCAGCAAGCCGTCGCTGGTATCTTCGGCAGCCTCGGCAGCGCCGGTCTCGCGCTTGTCGTGCCGATTTTCGCGCTTTACTTTCTGAAGGACGGTGCCGCCATCGCCGACGCCGTGATCTCCTTTGCCGATGGCTTTGGGACTGCTGTGGCCGTGCGCAAGCTGATGGACGATCTGCACGAACTGCTCAGTAAGTACATCCGCGCTGTGCTTCTGCTCAGCCTGAGCGTGTTCCTCGTCTACGCTACTTTTTATCAAGTGATGGGCGTGCCCTACGCGCTACTGCTGGCGACCATGGCCGCGTTGTTCGAGATCATCCCGGTGTTGGGCTGGATCACGGCTGCTTTTTTGAGCGTCGTAATTGTCGGCTTTAGCGGCTATCCCAATTGGGGTTGGATGCTGGCGTTCTATCTGGGCTTCCGTCTGGTGCAGGACTATGTCATCGCGCCCTTCCTCTTGTCCAAGGGCGTTGAGCTGCATCCGCTGGCTGTGCTTGCCGGCGTGATTGGTGGCGAGGTCGTTGGCGGAGTGCCCGGGATGTTCCTCTCGATTCCGGCGATGGCTACCGCCCGGATCTTGTATCGCCATTGGGAAGGCCGGGAGGTGGGCTCTGACGCGGCTGATTCTTAGCCTCAGTCTGGCTCCTCTTGCCTGGGGGCACGCGGTCAGCGTTAGTACAAGCGATGGGCAGATCAGTGGCGGCCAACTCGACTTGCGAGTGCGTCTGCCGATCTACGAGGTCGACAAGCTGGAGCCGGCGGCCATCGCATCGGCCTTTCGTTTCACCGGAGCCAAGCTGCTGACCGACGACTGCTCCCCGCTAGGTGAGGAACTCGTTTGCCGGATGAGCTTCGCCTTCGAGGCGGCCTTGGGTGAGGCGGTTGAAGCGACCGTGACGCTGTCGCGGATCACGGTTCCCAACCACGTTCACATCATGAAGCTCACCCGCGCTGGCGTTACGCGGCAGGGCGTCTTCGACCGCAGCTTCGAGAGCGAGAAGATCGACTTTCATCAGGACGCGCCAATCGAGGCATGGTGGCGCGGGGCGCGCCAAGGCTTCGCCCAGATCGCCTATCAGCCGCTATTGCTGCTGTTGCTGCTTGTCGTTGGTTACACGGCCAAGCCCCCCGCCTATCTAGCCGCTGGCACCGTGGCCTTTTTCGTCGTGTTGCCTGACCGCTTCTATGCGCCTTCAGGTTTTTTTCAGATCGCGACGGCGCTGTCGATTGCCTACCTTGTCTTCGAGCGATGGCTCTTTCCCGACGCCGGAGCCAAGTGGATTGCCTCGGCTGCCATCGGTGCCGTGGAAGGCGCGGCCATTGCGGTGATGGCGCGGGCGACCGGGGGCGGCGCGGTGCCGTTGGGCGCAGGGAATTTGGCCGCTCAAGCGCTGGTCGCTCTCTTGGCCGGTCCGTTCATCCGTGGCGTGATCGCCAAGCTGCGTTAGAAATTTACGATCTTTGAGAAGCTCGCCGGATCGAGGCTGGCGCCGCCGACCAACGCCCCATCGATCTCCTCTTCGGCCATCAGCGACGCCACGTTGTCCGGCTTGACCGAGCCGCCGTAAAGAATGCGCAAGGTGTTGGCCGCGTCTCCGAAGGCATGGGCGGCGAGGCCTCGAATGACCTTATGGGCGGCGGCGGCCATCTCTGGCGTCGCGGTCCGGCCCGTGCCGATCGCCCATACGGGCTCATAGGCGATGACAATCTGGCTGAATTCTTCTGGTGTCAGGCCAGCGACCCCCGCACCGAACTGCTTGTGCAGGACCGCTTCGGTTTGCCCGGCTTCGCGCTCGGCCAGCATCTCGCCGACGCACAAGATGACCTTAAGGCCCGCCTCGATTGCGGCCTTGGTTCGGCGCAGCACCGTCTCATCCGTCTCACCGAAGAATTGACGGCGCTCAGAGTGGCCGACGATGACCCACTCGCAGCCGATGGCCTTGAGCATGGGCCCGGAGATCTCTCCGGTAAAGGCCCCATCCTTGGCCCAATAGAGATTCTGTCCGCCGACCGTTACCGCCGAACCGGAGGCCGCCGCAATGGCTGCGGGCAGGTTGATGAAAGGCGCGCAGATCGCGACGTCGGCCTTGGCGGCACCTTCGATCATCGGGAGAAAGGCCGTGAAGAAGGCCGTTGTTTCGGTGGGCGTCTTGAACATCTTCCAGTTCGCCGCCATCAGTGGTTTGCGCATCGCTTATTAGTTTAGCGTTCGAGCTTGACCCCTAGAATCGCCGCTAGCCGCGCGGCGACGGATTCGATCGCTACCTCAGGTTTCTTGCCGGGGGCAATCCCAGGCCCGGCAAGAATCAGCACCGAGCGATAGTCTTCGAGGCCCGGCCAGAAGCCGTGGTTGCCGGCCTCTCGGGGTTTGATGTACAGCTCCGGGCCTGTGTCCATTGCGAAGCCCTCATTGCGCTTGGGCTCAAAGGCGGCGACAACCTTGCGCCGCGCCGCGTCGGGGGCGAAGCGCAGAATCTCGGTCATCGGCACTTCGCGACCCACGAGCCTCGAATCGCGCAGGCGCTGGGCCGCGGCCGCGTCGGTGGTGGCCAGCAGGCCGCCCAAGGGCAGCAGTTTGCCGGCGGCATCCAACTGCTTGGCGAGGACTTCGACGTTGATGTCGCGGTCGACGCGCTCGAAGCCGTGGTCGCTCGTGATGCACACGGTCGCGTCCGCGGGTGCCGCTTGGAGGATCTCGGCGATGTAAGCGTCGGTGGCTTCAATCTCGGCGTTGGCTTCCTTACTGAAGGGCCCGTGCTCATGGGCGACGGCGTCGTGCTCGACGAAGTGCAGGAGGAGCAGGTTCGGCTTCTCGTTCTTGAGAAGATAGACGGCGGCGACCTTGCGTGTGCGGTCGTCTATCCAGGTTTGCCGGAAGCTGGGATCAAAGCGTTCAATCTTTTCCACCAGGCCCGGTGTGGCCTTCTCAAAAACAGAGATATAGTCCATCGACCCGCCCTGGCGTTCGCGGAAGTACTCAGGGAGATTGAAGTCGATATCGGCGTTGACGGTAACCGGCCAAGTGATGGCGGCGGACTTGAGGCCGGCTTTACGCGTAGCGTGCCATAAGGTCTTCGCCTTAAGCATGTCCGCCATCCAGTAGTAGTCCCCTGTGTCGCTTTTGCTACGGCGATTGCCGAGAATGCCATGTTCGCGGGGAGGGAGGCCAGTGATGAGGGTGGTATGCGAGGGCCAAGTGACAGTGGGAACCGCACCGATGACGCCTTGAGTGGTTTCTCCGACTCTCATGAGTTTGCGCAGGGTTGGGATTTTGAGGCCGAGCTTGTCGGCGTCGCGGAGATAGCGGTAGTCGAGGCCGTCGACCGAGATCACGAGCAAAGTACGGGGCATGGGCTATTTTTACTCACGGAGCGGGCTCTCCGCATTCACGCAACAGTAATAAACCCGCGTTACCCTAGGAGGTATATGATCAAAGCCTTCAGGCTTCCCACACTTCTCGCAATTTGTCTCTGGGCGTGCATTACCCTGTCCGCTCAAAACACCGCTGGTACCGCCAGTATTTCTGGTTCTGTTGTTGACGCATCCGGTGCCGCCGTATCTGGCGGCACGGTTCTGGTTGAGAACACTTCAAACGGTCTCCGCCGCGAACTTAAGACGAACGCCTCTGGCGTTTTTTCGGCTCCCGCGTTGATCCCCGGTTCTGGCTACAAGGTCACGGTCAAGCAAGCCGGGTTCGCTGACTATGTGTTGAACGAGATCGGCCTCACGGTCGGGTCGTCGATCAACCTTCCGGTGCGGCTGCAACTGGCCTCCGCCGCCACTCAAGTTGACGTAACCACTGAATTGCCGATCGTCGAGTCCTCCAAGACCGAGGTTTCGCAACTGATCGATTCCAAGCAGATTATCGACCTTCCGATTAACGGCCGCCGCGTTGACGCCTTTGTGTTGCTGACGCCCGCAGTGGTGCCGGACGGCACCTTCGGTTTGATCAGCTTCCGGGGCGTCTCCGGCCACAACGCCTTCCTCACCGATGGCAACGACACGACCAATCAGTTTTATAACGAGAACGCCGGTCGAACCCGGATCGCGAGCCAGATCTCGCAGGACGCGGTGCAGGAGTTCCAGGTGATCTCGAACAACCCTACGGCCGAATATGGCAAGGCGATGGGCGGCGTGGTGAACACTGTGACCCGCTCGGGTGGAAATGACGTCCACGGAACGGCGTTCTGGTTTTTCCGCAATCGCACGCTGAACGCACGCGACCGTTATGCCGCATTTAACCCGCCAGAGGTTCGCCATCAGGCGGGCGGCACGATTGGTGGCCCGATCAAGAAGGACAAGCTGTTCTACTTCATGAACCTCGAAGTGACCCGCCGCAAGTTTCCGCTGCTGGCCAGCGTGACGGCGGCCCCGCTGTTTGACGCCAACGGAAATTTCCAGGACACGCAGGCCAACGGGAGCCCGCAGTGCGCCGCGCCGGCCGCCCAATGCGCCGCCGCCAAGAACTTCTTGGTGACGCGCAACTTTGGCCTGGTTGACCGCACGGCTGACTCCGAAGTCGCCCTCGGTAAGATTGATTACCGTCCGAACGACCGCAGCACTTTGAGCTTTAGCGCCAACTACGTTCGCTGGGTTTCGCCGAACGGAATTCAGACACAGGCCGTGCTCAACACGGGTGCAGGTATCGGCAACAACGCAGATTCGACTGTCCGCACCCGCTACGGTCGCGCGGTCTGGACCTACATCCCCAACGCATCGAGCTTGAACGAAGCGCGTTTCGGCTGGTTCAAGGACCGGCTCTTCGACGATGCCAGCACTACCTTCTTACGCCCCGAGTTAGGCCGCGCCGGTCTAACGATTAACGGTGTAAGCAACCTGGGCTATGCAACCTCCTACCCGCGCCTGAACCCTTCCGAGCAGCGCTTCTCTTTTGCCGATTCCTTTTCAAAGACCTCCGGGCGGCACTCCATGAAAGCCGGTGTCGAGTTCTCTTCAACTCAGGACTATCAGAATCAACTTTCCAATCAATACGGCACCTACAACTACTCAACGTTTACGAACTTCGCCCTGGACTTTACCGGCAACGGTACGTTGCAGGCCAAGAACTGGAACACGTATAGCCAAGGATTTGGCAATGGGATCGTCGACATCACGGTGAAGGACGTATCGTGGTACGCGCAGGATCAGTTCCGCATCACTCCGAAGTTGATCTTGAACTACGGCGTCCGTTGGGACTACGCCGTGATCCCGCAACCGAAGATCACGAACCCCGATTACGATCAGACGGGCAAGATCCCTTCTCCGAAGAAGAACTTCGCTCCGCGCCTGGGTCTGGCCTACACGATGTTTGGCGGCAAGACGGTGCTTCGCGCCGGCTACGGAATCTTTTACTCCCGCTATCAGACCGGATTGATCAACACCCTGTTCATCAACAACAACGTTTACCAACGCTTCTTGACGTTGCAGGCGACGACGGCGGCCGACAAGGCACTTGGCCCTGTGTTCCCCAACAATCTTGCCGCGCTTGATCGCACGCCGCCTGCCGGAACGACGAGCCTTTCGCTGGCCGACCGCAACTTGCGCAACCCCTACACTCACCAGGGCAATCTCGGCATTGAGCAGCAGTTGACCAACCGGATGAGCCTGAGCGTGTCCTACCTTTGGAGCCGCGGCGTGCGCCTCTACACGGTTCGCGATTTAAACGCGGGTCCGATCGGCGCGCCGGTTACCTACCAGATCCTGGACGCCAACAAGGCTGTCACGGGGACTTACACGACCGATACCTATCGCGGACCCCGCGCCGACACTCGCTATCAACGCGTGAATCAGATCGAGAACGGCGGCTTGTCCTACTACAACGGGATGGCCGTGCAGTTTAACCGTCGCATGACGCGCGGCTTCCAAGCTGGCGTTGCTTACACTTGGTCGCATGCAATCGACTTGTTCGCCGGCGGCGGCAACAACACGATCTTCTTCTCCGGGGGGCCGACTTCTTACTACAACGGCAACTATGCCGCCGAGAAGGGCTCTTCGGCCAACGATACGCGGCACCGCGCGGCGATCAACTTCCTTTGGGAGCCGCAGTGGGGCTTGAAGTCGGATAAAGCTTTGGTCAAGTACGCGCTGGCTGGCTGGCAGTTGTCGCAGATCACGACCTTGCAGACCGGGCAGCCGGCGCAGGCTTTCGTGACCGTAAGCGGCGCGGCCTTCACCGGCGCGCTGTTTAACGGATCGCTCAATGGACTTGGCGGATCGGGCCGCGTGCCGTTTGTGCCGATTAACGGTTTGCAGGTGGACCCGGTGCGCCGCGCCGACGTTCGCTTGACGAAGTCCTTCGCTATTCGCGAGCGCATGCGTCTGTCGATGTACTTTGAAGCGTTCAACGTGACGAATTCGCAGTACGACACGAGCATCCGCACCACGCAGTATACGGTGGCGACCGGGTCGCAGCAGTTTGTCCCGGCGGTTGGTTTCGGTACGGGCAGCGCCTCGCAGGGCTTCCCGGACGGCACCAACGCGCGCCGCGCACAGGTTGGCCTTCGTTTCGCTTTCTAAGGGGATGGATGAATGAAAAAGGGCCGCCCCGCGAGGGGCGGCCCTTTTTGCGTTCACTCGATAGTGGATACGACGTTTGAGGCGATGATACGTTGGTCGGTGGTTAGTAGCCGGAGGCCGTGCACGCGGGCGGTTGCGGCGATAACGCAGTCACCAGGCTCGATGAGGATCGCGCGAAGTGCGGCCGCTTCGCGTGCGATCTCGACCGTGATGGGGAGAACAGTTAGGCCAGGATAATTGCCTATGAAAAGCAGGATATCTTGTGCGCTGTGTTTGGTCCGCAAGTGTTTGGATCCATCTATGAAGGCCAGTTCGGCCAAGGTCATACCGCTGATCGCGACTTGCCGGCCCTCGGCGTCGGCTTGATCCAGGAGACGCGCTTGGTCTCGAGAAAGTTTTTTCGGGTTGCTGATCCGAAAAACAACAATGTTGGTGTCTAGAAGGATTTTGGAGCTCAAAGATCACCACAGTTTTCGATGTCAAAGGTAAAGGGCAGGTGGTAGTCCTCATCGGTGATATCGCCGAAATCGACGATGCCCTCCAAAGCCCCACTCATGGATTTGAACGGGACCGCCTTGAAGGCATTCACGGTTGCCACCGCTTTGCCCCGCTTGGTGATCGTAAGCGTTTCGCCGCTTTCGTTCACTTCATCGAGAAGAGCGAGGCATTTGGCTTTGAATTCAGTTGCAGTGACGGTCCGGTGGCTCATGTTTTGAGCCTAGCATGCAAATGGTCAGATGACCACTTCGCTGACGGGTTCGAGGTCGCCGGTGGGGAGCTCGACGCCTTCCCATTTGGCGACGGCGGCGGTGGCCAGGCAGTTGCCTAGGAGGTTGACGCTGGTGCGGGCCATGTCCATGATCGTGTCGACACCCAGTAGCAGCGCCACGCCTTCGAGCGGCAGATTGAAACTGGCGAGGGTGCCGCTGAGGACGACCATCGAGGCGCGGGGGACGGCGGCGACGCCCTTGGAGGTAAGCATCAGCGTGAGC
>JANXUM010000538.1 GCA_025356215.1 Bryobacter sp.
CATAAACATTATCTGGGTCCCAATTCATGCCAAGCGCCTTGGAGTTCACCTTGGTCGTCATCGAGGCCAACTCTTTGCTGGTGGCGACGTTGCAACTGGATTCGTTCTCAAGCAGCAGCGTGACGCCACCCTTCTCGGCGACCTTTGCGTACTCTCCCAGTTCGTTGGCGAGACGATCCCAAATCGCAGCCGGGTCGACGGCGCGGATGTAGGCGAAAACGCGCAACTGCGGAACGTCGAGTAGGTGCGCGGCGCGAATGGCGAGTTCAAGGTCCTTCATCCGATTGGCGTATTCGACGTCCTGACGGGCTTCGCGTTTAGCTTTGTTCTCCGGAGTCTCTGGCTTACTCATCTTGAGTTCCGTCCCGGGAAGGCCGAACTTGAGGAGGCCCGTATTCAGGAAGCTCACCTTCAAGCCGGCGGCCTTTAGATCGGCACGAACTTTCTTGAGACGGTCAGGCTCCATGCGGAAGTAAGTTTCGTTCTTCTTCGTGCGGTCCTGAGCGCGAGGAGTATCCCGAAGCTCAACCCACTTAAGGCCATACTGCTTGGCGAAGGCGATCGCGTCTTCTTCGCTGCCGGCAACCTCATCCGTAAGCACTGCAAAGCGGGACCAATCGAGGCCCTTGGCCTGCAGCAGCGGCACGGCGGCAAAGGCCCCGACCGTCATCAATGCTTCGCGACGATTCATGTTTAATCTCCCAGCAACTTTCCGTAGGGTTTCCAAGCGGCCACGTTATCACAAACAGCCTTGATGCCGGCAACGATCGGAACGGCCAGCACCAACCCGATGCCACCCCAGATCAGTCCCCAGAACATCAGGGCGACGGTGACTGCAAGCGGATTCAGATGCACCCGCGCGCCGACGATCTTGGGGTAGAGCAAATTGAGGCCAAACAGGTGCAGCGTTCCAACGACGCTGGCAATGATGAAGTAGGCACCGATTTTGGAGTAAATGGGCAGCGCCGCCAAGAAGGGCGGCAGCAGCGCCAGTGGCAAACCGATGTAGGGCACCAGACTTAGAAAGCCACTCAAAGGGCCGATCAGCAATGGATAAGGCAGGCTGATGAGCATGAAAAATACCGTACTGAGCACCGCCAGAATGATACCCAAAACGAAGTTGCCCGCCATGTAGGCTCGCGCCATTGCGGCGACGCTCTCCATGCTCCGCGACGCGACAGCGCGATCGGGCCCTTCAAATAGCGAAAGGAATGCGCGCTGAAGGTGATCGCTCCAACTGAGCATGAAGTAGACCAGGAAGGGCACAAAGCTGGCCATCAGCGTCACGCTATAGATGGTTTCGAGGCGCGAGTAGACCAGAGTGAGAAGCGGAGAGCGCTCCGCCTGAATGCGGACCTCTTGCACCGGTGGCGGCGCGTTTGGATCAACCGGAACGGGAGCGGGACGCCCCTTTTTCAACTTGCGATTCGGGTCCGGCAATGGCTGTTGCTCTTGGAGTCGCTTGGGCATGAAGTGCGCGATGCCCCTTTCAACGCCACGCACCTGCTCGGCCGCTCCTTCGATCAGTTCGCCGATGCGTTGTCCGTAGCTGGGCAGATCGTCGATCAATCCGCTAGCTTGCGTGACGAGGCCGAGGCCCGCCAAATAGACAATGAGCACGAAAATGGAGCAGACGAGAAAACTGGCTAAGGCGCGAGGCAGCTTGAGCCGCATAAACGACAACACGAAGGGCTGGAGGATGAAGGTGATGATGACCGCGCTGATGAGCGTCACAAAGAAGGCGCGCCCGTAATAGAGCATCGCGATTACGCAAGCCGCGGCGATCAATTGCACAGGGATGCTGGAACCGGACGCGGGGCGCTCGGTTCGTGTGGCAGGCAGAGGGTCCGGCGCTTCGCTAATGGGTGCGGTTACTGACACGACTGAAGTCTGTTACTCCATACTAGAAGAGTCAGTGACGACGCCTCAACCCAACGGTCGAATTCTTGGCCTCGATTTTGGCAAACGCCGCATTGGCCTCGCCATTTCGGACGCCCTCGGATACACGGCTCAACCCCTTTCCACCTACACGCGCACGCGCGTCCGCGAAGACATCGCGTATCTGGTGCAACTGGCGAAGGAGCGCGAAATCGTGTTGTTTGTCTTCGGCGACCCGAAATACATGTCCGGTGACGAATCACGCCAATCGGCTAGCGTCAAAGAGTTCGCGGCTCGACTGGCGCTGTCCACGCCGATCCCGATCGTATTTTGGGACGAACGGCTGACCTCCACCCAGGCGCATCGGCTGCTCGATGAAGAGGGCGGACTGAAGCGTGAGGACCGCAAAGGAAAAGTCGATCAGATCGCGGCGTCGCTCATCTTGGACGGCTATCTGGTATCGCTGGAGCATCGATGAGGAAGCTGATTGTCGCACTGACTTTAGTGCTTTTCCTGCCGGCCATCTTCTTCTATTCAATCCTCCGCCAGCCTGTTCCCGCGCTCCAAGCCGAAATATTTGTAGAGATCCCGCGTGGGACATCGACGCTGCGGATCGGCGAGATCCTCGAAAAGGCGGGACTGTTGCGCAGCCCGCTACAGGCTGTTGCCTATCGGGTCGTTCATCCGCGGATGAAATTCCAGGCGGGGGATTACTCATTCCGGCGTGAGAACACGGCTGAGGCGATCCTCGCCAAGATCGCACGGGGTGACGTTTATTACGGCGAACTAACCATCCCGGAAGGATCGTCGATCTATGACATCGCCCGGATCGTCGAAGAGCAACGACTGGTGAAGGCCGCCGACTTTCTTGCCGCCGCCAAGGACCCATCGCTGATTCGCGACCTCGACCCCGAGGCACCGACACTGGAGGGCTATCTCTATCCATCCACTTACCGTTTGCCGCGAAAGGTCACCGCCCAATTCGTGTGCGTGCGCCTGACGAAACAGTTCCGCGAGACTTGGCGCTCGCTCAACGCGACCGAGGCGCCGCACCGCATCTTGACGTTGGCGAGCTTGGTGGAGAAGGAATCGGCCGTGCCCGAGGAGCGTCCGCTAATCGCCGGGCTTTTCGCCAATCGCTTGAAACAGGGCATGAAGTTGGAGTGCTACCCGACCGTGATCTACGCGGCGCTGGTGGAAGACCGCTACCGGGGGACCATTTATAAGTCCGATCTGGCGAACGAGAGCCCGTACAACAGCTATCGGCACACCGGGCTTCCGCCGGGGCCAATCGCCAACCCTGGTTTGCAATCGCTGAAGGCGGCGCTGAATCCGGCGGCGACGGACGCTGTGTTCTTTGTCGCGCAACCCGGCGCTACCGGGCATCACGTCTTCTCAAAATCGCTTGTCGATCACAATCGGGCGGTTGAGGCTTATCGCCGTGGGCAAAAACATTAGGGCGCGGCTCGCAGCACTGCTGGAAGCTTGCCCGGAGGTGACTCCGGAGTTCTTCACGATGTTACTGAACGAGACCCAAGCCAGTTCCACTTACCTGCGAAAGCTACTGCGAGAGACCGAGACACCGCTACACCCTTTGATTGAAGGCGTTAGGCAAGATACGGTCGCAAATCTTGTCCGGACGCTCGTGAGTTTGTCCGAGTTGTATGCTTCGCGACCCAAGGAGACGCGCGCCGCGGTCTTGGAGGCCAAAACTCACGCCCGTTTCTCGCTTCGCCGCGCACCGAATGACGCTTGGCGAAACGAAGTGCTGGTTCACCTGAATATCTGGCTGGAGAACCCCGGGATCTATCCGGTATGGGTTACTCTTCACCCAGTACTAAAGCGGCCCGAGGCATAGTACATGCTCGGGCGAAGTAAGGGCAAAGTTCAAGGAGCCCGCTGTTATCCTCACGATATCTCAATTGAGAAATCTAGACGAGGAGAGAATTGAATGAAATTGATGAGCTTGGTATTGATCCTGACGGGAATGGCGTCGTTTGCCTTTGCGGTAGATCTCAGCGTGCCCGAAATCAACGCGACTTCGGCCACCAGCGCTCTGGCGCTGCTGTCCGGTACCGTAATGATGCTGCGCGGCCGCCGCAAGAAGTAGTTCCGATTTAACTGTATGCGCGCCGCAACTTTTAACGAACCCGGCGCGCATCTTTCATTTCAAGCGGACGCGGTCAAGGGCAGTCCGCGCGCCTTTTTGATCCGCGCCTCTCTTGTCACCATGATCCTCATTGCCGAGGCGCTGGTGATTTCGTTATTTTTGGACGGGGCGAGTTTGGCGTCACGGAGCGGATTTTGGGTTGATCTATTACGCACCCGGGGCGCTTGGGGAATTCGTTGGATGATCGGATCGGTCGTGATCTTTGCGGCTTTTGCCTTGATGAAATTCCGACCGCAAGTGGAGCAGGCGTTAGGCCGAACAGCCGTGATTCAAGTGCCTAGTTGGTGCGCGTCCGCGCACGCCGGGGCTTTACTTGCGTTTACTTACGCATCGAGGGAACTGTACGGACGGGCGAGTTCCCTGATTCCAACCGACGCGCTACTGCTGCTATGGGCAGCAAGCGGTGCCATTGCGGTTGGCGCGGCTGTCTTGGGGATCGCACCGTACGCAGCTTGGGTGCGGACTGTTCAATCAACAGGTCTTTTGTACTTGCAGGCCCCGTTGGCAAGCGCCGCGGGCTGCTGGTTGGGGTCATCCATCGGCTCACTTTGGCGGCCCACCTCAGAGGCCACCTTCTATTTGGTTTCGGTTCTGCTACACCCGTTCATCCCCGATCTATTCGCGCGTCCGGGTGATTTTGTCGTTGGAACTCCGCGCTTCTCTGTGAACATCAGTCCACAGTGTTCGGGCTTGGAGGGTATGGCGTTGTTTCTAGCTTTCGGGGCAATTTGGCTTGTGCTTTTCCGCAAGGACATCCGCATGCCTCAAGCACTCTTGCTTTTGCCCGCCGGGGTAATTGCGCTCTTTGTTTTGAACTCGGCGCGGATTGCGGCGCTGGTGTGGATCGGCGACCACGGTGCGCCAGAGGTGGCAGCGGGCGGCTTCCACTCGCAAGCAGGTTGGTTGAGCTTTAACGCGGTCGCGATCGGCATTTGTGTTGCGGCGGGGCGAATTCGCTGGTTCTCAGCGGTGCAGTCGGTGCCATCGCCCGAAGAGGCGATAGCCAATCCAGTTGCTCCCTTCCTGGCTCCTTTCCTGCTGATCCTGGCCGCCGGCATGGTTTCTCGGGCAACCAGCGCCGGGTTTGAATGGCTGTACCCATTGCGGGCCGTTTTGGCGCTTGCGGGCCTGTGGTGCTTTCGAGACTGCTATCGAAAGCTGAATTGGCGCATTGGCTGGATTGGCCCGATGGCTGGCGCTATCGTCTTTGTGCTGTGGATTGCCGGCGAGTATTGGATGGCTTGGCCCCAAGTTGCGTCCGGCATGCCGAGGGAACTCACGGGCGCCTCACCGTTGTTCCGAATCGCCTGGATTGGCGTGCGCATCCTGACGGCGGTAGTGATCGTGCCGATTGCCGAGGAACTGGTGTTTCGGGGGTTTATCCTCAGGCGGTTGATCGCAACGGACTTTGAAGCTGTGCCGCTGGAGCGCTTTACGTGGGTGTCCCTTCTGGGCTCCTCGTTGCTGTTCGGGGCTCTGCATGAAACACGCTGGTTGGTGGGTAGCCTCGCGGGAATGGCTTTCGCGTTTGCGATGCGGCGAACGGGAAGCATCGGCGAGGCAGTTGCGGCGCACGCTGTCGCCAACGCGCTGTTGGCCGCGTATGTCCTCTACACGGGTGCCTGGCAACTTTGGTAAGCGGAAAATAGAAAAGCCGCCGGGCTTTGCAGCGCGGGCGGCTTTTTGAAAACGAAAGTACGGGTGAAGCCTAGAGGACTTCGACCTTCTCCACTTTGATGACGTCGCCATCAAGGGAAC
>JANXUM010000546.1 GCA_025356215.1 Bryobacter sp.
CGCGGCCGCCTCGGTCGCCTTCCAGGGTCTCATCCCCGGCCTGGTCGGCGTCTATCAGTTCAACGTCGTCGTACCCCCCGACGCCCAGTCCGGCGATCTATCCGTTGAACTCACGCAAAACGGCGACACGATCAAGCAGTCGCTGTTTCTGCCCGTTCAGCGTTAACGCCGCACCCAGATTCTGTCGAGATCGAGCTCGAACCCTTCCACAGGACCCTCTCCCTTTATCGTCATCACGCCGTCCAATGTTTCCGGCCCCGCGCCCGCGCGGTACACCGTCACGCGCTTTGGCTTGGGGTCAATCATCCACGCCAACTCGGCACCGTTCTCAATCCACGCCCGCACTTTTTCTTCGACCTTCGCCTTGCGGTCGAAAGGCGACATCACTTCAATCACAAATTCCGGACATCTGGGGTTTTGGCCCGGGCGCGGGTCCGATATCCAAGCCGCGTCCGGGGCCAGCCGCGCCCCGTCCTTGAGGTGATACCCGGAACTCGAATCCGTAACGACTCCCATTCCCCGCGCCAGCGACCATCCCATCAATTGATAGACAACCATCGCGCAACGATTACCGGTCTCCAAATCAGTTGGCGGCATAACGACAATCTCCCCTTCACCGGTGTACTCAACTTGAAAATCCGAGTATTTCCGGCAGAATTCTTCGTATTCCGCGTCCGTCAGCCCGGGCACGTAAAGCGTCATCGGCATGTGCGCCTCTGCTACCATCACCATGCCCTGATTATAGGCGAATCCTATACACCCAACCCTCTTCCCACGCGTCTTTAGAGATAGACTATTGATCAGAGGAGTACCTGTGAAGAACCTGAAATTCGGTGTCATCATCGCCGTTGTCGTTGCTACGATCGCTTGGCTTGCCTTCGACGGTGCCACCGCCAGCACAGCCTATTACAAGAACGTCTCCGAAGTGAACAAGATGGGCGACCGCGCCCTCGGCAAACGCTTCAAAGTCGGCGGCGATGTCGTCAAAGGCTCCATCAAACGCAATGGCACCGAGGTCTCCTTCCAGATCGTCGAGCTCAACAACGCCAACCCGGGCCAAGTCCTCAAAGTTACCTACACCGGCAACGACCCTCTTCCCGACACCTTCCGCGATGGAGCGCAAGCTCTCGCCGACGGCCGCATGAACGCGGACGGCACCTTCACCGCCAACCACGTCCAAGCGAAATGCGCTTCCAAATACGAAGCCAAACCCGGTCAGATCAAACCCGGTACCGACCCCTCGCACACCTCCAAGCCAACCTCGAGGAGCTAAGCAAGAATGGAAAATCTCGGCTCGCTCGCACTCCTGCTCGCATTCTGCGTCTCCATCTTTGCCCTCGTCTGCTCGGTCACCGGCGCGCTTCGCAAAAACCTCTATCTGATCGCCGCCGGGCAACGCGCCGTCTACGTCGTCTGGGCGCTCATCACTACCGCCAGCGGAATTCTCGTCTACGGCCTTGTCTCTGGCGACTATCGCATGATGTACGTCGCCACTCACGCCAACAAAGCCATGCCCTGGGTCTACAAAATCTCGGCCTGGTGGGGCGGCCAGGAAGGCTCGCTGCTGTTCTGGAGTTGGATCCTCTCCTGCTACGGCGTCGCGGTTGTATTCACCAATCGCAAGCAATTCAAGACAATGATGCCCTGGGTCGTCGGCATCATGTCCTTCACCCAGACTTTCTTCCTCGTCCTCAATAACTTCGTCGTTCCGCCCTTCACCGTCTGGGCGATCGGCCGCGGTATCATCACCCTGCCCGATGGCCAAGGCCTCAACCCTCTCCTGCAAACTCCGTCCATGGCCATCCACCCGCCGATGCTCTATCTCGGCTACGTCGGCTTCATCGCACCCTTCGCTTTCGCCATCGGCTCCCTGATCAACAAGCAGCCCGGCGACGAATGGATCCACACCACCCGCCGCTGGACACTGATCACCTGGCTCTTCCAAACCATCGGCGTCACGCTCGGCATGGGTTGGGCTTACTACGTACTCGGCTGGGGCGGCTATTGGGTATGGGACCCGGTGGAAAACGCCAGCGTTCTCCCCTGGATCACCGCCACCGCCTTCCTGCACAGCGTCATGATGCAAGAGAAAAAAGGCATGATGAAGGTCTGGAACATGGTGCTCGTCTCGGCCACCTTCTTCCTCTGCATCTTCGGCACCATGCTCACCCGCAGCGGCATCGTGCAAAGCGTCCACGCCTTCGGCATCTCCTCGATCGGCAACTACTTCGCCGTCTTCCTTGCGATCTCGATCGCCGCCACCGTCTGGCTCATCCTTGACCGACTCGACTTCCTAAAGAGCGAGTCCCAGCTTGAGTCCGTCGTCAGTCGCGAATCCACCTTTCTGTTCAACAACCTCCTGCTGCTCGCCAGTTGCTTCGCCGTGCTTTGGGGTACCCTCTTCCCCATCATCAGCGAGGCCATCGGTGGCGAAAAGATCGGCGTCGACGCGCCCTTCTTCAATCGCGTCAACGTCCCCATCGGTCTTTTCCTGCTCTTCCTCACTGGCGTCGGCCCGCTCGTCGCTTGGCGCCGCAGCTCCATCGAGAGCCTTAAGAAAAACTTCCTCTGGCCCACCGTCGGCATGTTCGTGCTCATGATCGTCCTCTTCGGCGCTGGCATGCGCAGCCTCTACGCGCTCATGAGCTTCGGTCTCTGCCTCTTCGTCACGATGACCATCTTCAGCGAATTCATCAAAGGCACGCTCGTCATCATGCAGAAAGAAAGCATGAACGTTGTCCGCGCCGTAGTCGAGCTCACCCATCGCAACACCCGGCGCTACGGCGGCTACCTGGTCCACATGGGCGTCGTCGTCATGTTCATCGGCTTCACCGGCGCGGCCTTCAATCAGGACGCGGTCATTGAGGCTGCCCTGGGCGAAACCTTCCACCTCGGCCGCTACGATATGAAAATCACCGAGGTCAAGGACGGTGAAACCGAAAACTACGCTTGGATGAAAGCCGTCGTCGACGTCTCCGTCGGCGGTGAGCACATCGACACTCTTTCGCCCGAGCGCCGTGTCTATAAGTCCAGCCGCCAGCCCGGTAGCAATGTCGACATCCGCCGCCGCCTCAATGAAGACCTCTTCCTCAACTTTGCCGCTATGTCTCAAAAGGGCAACGGCGCCGTCATCCAGGCCTACATCTTCCCCTTGGTCAGTTGGATCTGGGTCGGCTTCTGGGTTGTCCTCTTCGGTACCCTAGTCTGCTTGGTCCCCGCCAAGATCAAATACAGCTACGCCCGCACGGAAGTAATCGGCACCGCCACCAACGTCCCAAGGGAGGCTCATGCAAAGACTTAAATCGCTCGCGCTACTCACCCTGCTCGCCACACTATCGATCGCGCAAAATCCAATGGATTTTGTATCCCCCGATATCAAGCGCGTCGGCATGAAACTCTCTTGCCTGTGCGGAGGCTGCCGCAATTCGGTCGGCGATTGCGCCATGATCGCCTGTGGCTACTCGCTCCCGGCTCGCCAAAAGATCAAGCAGCTCCAAACCATGGGCAGCAGTGACGCCAGCGTCATTGGCCGCTTCGTCAAGGAACAAGGCCTCAAGGCCTTGAGTGAGCCCGAGGCCACCGGCTTCGGCCTCCTCGGTTGGGTCATGCCCGGCTTCGCCATCGCCCTCGGCCTCATCGCCATCGTCGTTTACGTCAAACGCTTCCGCCGCCCCGCTGTCATAACGGAATCCGAAGTTCCCGCCGCCCTCGTGGCAGAATACGAAGACACCGCCGCGCGCGAACTTGACCGTATGCAATCCTAACTGTCTAAGCAATGATTCTCGCCCTCGCCATCGGCCTGACGATCCTCGTCGTCACGCTCACCCTCTTCATCCGCGACGCGGACCTGCCCAAGATGCCTCCCGACAACCCGTTCAAGGTCCACGACGAACGCAAGGCTCGCATCTATGAGAATCTGCGCGACCTCCAATTCGAACTGCGCCTCGGCAAGCTCTCGGACGAAGATTACGCCAAGTCCAAGACCGGTCTCCAAACTGAACTCGCCCGCGTCCTCGCCGAAGTCGACGCCCTCAAAGCCACTCTCGGCGTCCCCGCTAAGGCAAAAGCCAAATGAAGTCTCTCCTCCTCTTGGTCGCCGCCTCCCTCCTCGCCATCGATGGCACTGTCGTCAACAAAACCACCGGCAAGCCCGCCGCCGAGATCCCGATCGTTCTGCTGCGCCTCGGCGACGGCGGCATGATGCCCGTCGGCACGGTCAAGTCCGGCCCCGACGGCAAGTTTGAATTCAAACAAGGCACCGACGGCCCCTTGCTCATCCAGGCCATCTTTGACGGCGTCAACTACAACAAGATGCTGCGCGCCGGCGACCCCACCGCCAATCTCGAACTTGAGATCTACAACACGACCACCAAGTCCACTGACGCCAAAATCGTCCAGCACATGATGCTCGTCGAACCCAACGACGGCAAGATCTCGATCAACGAAAGCATCATCTTCAAGAACGCCAGCAAGGCCAGCTACTCAGACCCCGCCAACGGCACCTTCCGCTTCTACCTACCTCCAGAGGCCAAAGACTCGCTCTCCGTCCGCGTCTCCGGCCCCGGCAACATGCCCGTCAAAAAGGATGCGACCCCCGCCGGCCCCGCCAACATCTACAAGATCGATTTCGCCATCAAGCCCGGCGAATCGCGCTTCGACATCCAGTACGTTTTGCCCCAATCCAGCCCCGGCAAGATCAAAGGTCGCATCCTCCATCCCGTCGGCGACACCCTGGTCCAAACCCGCCTCGTCACGCCCAACGGAGTCAAACTCAGCGGCGCGGGCCTCGAAGATTTAGGTGCCGAACCCCAAACCCAAGCCGAGGTCTACGGCCTCAGCAAGGCCGACTATGAGCTCGAGGTCACCGGCACCGGCTCCCTGCGCGCCCTTGAAGCCGACGAGTCCTCGATGCCAGAACCCCAAGCCATCGCCCCCAAGATCAACGACCGCATGTACTGGATCATCGGCCTCTCCCTGTTCGCCCTCTCGCTCGGATTTGTCACACTGCTTAAGAGAGCATGAGCGTCCTCAAAGCAGAGCGTGTTTCGAAATTCTTCGGCAACTTCCCGGCCCTGCGCGAACTCAGCTTTGAATTCCACCCCGGCGATTGCGTCGCACTCCTGGGCCGCAACGGGGCGGGGAAGACAACTCTTCTCAACCTCATGGCGGGACTCTCCCGCCCATCCACCGGCAGCCTCAACATCGCCCGTCGCGTCAGCCTCCTCGGCCACGGCATCG
>JANXUM010000128.1 GCA_025356215.1 Bryobacter sp.
CTTGGCAACG
Source organism: Bryobacter sp. (assembly GCA_025356215.1). Lineage (GTDB taxonomy): Bacteria > Acidobacteriota > Terriglobia > Bryobacterales > Bryobacteraceae > Bryobacter. The sequence goes on from JANXUM010000128.1 coordinate 11, forward strand.
ATCGCCGTTAGGTAGTGCAAGAGCGGCGGGTAAGTATTCTCGAACGGAACGCCGCCATACCAGTAAGGAAACCACTCCGCGTTGCCATAGATCGTAGATACGCCATGCGCGCCAATGTAGCGGGCCAGAGCGATGTAGACCCATTCGATGGAGCCCCGCGCGTGCGTGTACTCAAGCCCCAACCACTTTTGCGCCAGCCAGGCATTGACCAGCAACACAAGCGCGCCCGCCAGCCCGGCCGCGGCGCGAATCGCTATCTCCCGGACGCCTGGATCTGCACCAGCTCCGCTTCCTTCTTCGGAAGCTCCAATGCCGGCAGCGTCTGCTCGTCGCGCCAATAGTCCATCATCGAAGTTTGATGCACGCAGCTCACCGTGCAATTCGGCGCGCAGCCCTTCTTCGTGTTGTACTCACGCCGTAGGTCGGCGTGCGTGTACTGGGCAATCGGCACACCAGGGTATCCTCGCTGCTGCGAGCAATAGTGCACCAGGCCCTCTTCGCAGACATAGACGTAGCGCGCCCCGGCCCGGCATTTCCAATCGTTCGGCTTGCCATCGGCAATGGCGTCCTGAAACTGATTCAACCTTGCATAGCTCGTCTTCGACAGATGGCGAATGCGGTGAAAGACATCGCGCTCCACCGGGCCCAAAGGCCGCAACTGCCCGCTGCCGTCATGGATGATTCCAACGGTCGAGCTCAACCCCAACTCGTGTGCCCGCTGCGCAATCACATAAGCGTCCTCAGGCGACTTGATCCCGCCACCGACAACGCTGTTGATGTTGACGTGGAACATCGCAAACTCCGCCAGCCACTGGATTCGCTTGTCCAACACCTTCAGGCTCTTCTTTGAAACTTCATCGGGAGTGATGTTGTCGATCGAGATCTGCAGATGGTCCAGACCCGCCTCGTTCAAGCGGTTGATGCGCTCTTCGTTGATCAGGTAGCCATTGGTGATCAGCCCGGCAATGGCACCGGTCTTTTTGATCTCGCGAATGATCTCGTCCAGGTCGGGGTGCAGCAAAGGCTCGCCACCGCTGATGGTGATCAGCGTCGTGCCAAGGCGCCCCAGATGCCGCACGCGGTCTAGCATGACTTCCAGCGGAACGGGCTTCGAGAAGTCGTCGTACTCGTTACAGTAGCCGCAATCGATGTTGCATTTGCGGATAGGCACAATATGCGCCTGCACGATGTGCTTCGTCGACGCAAGCCCCTTGGCGACGAGGCCGAGCTCCCGAAACATGCGACTGTAGGCGGCCATTCGCCTTTGAATGCGGAAAGAAAGTGATGGCATGGGCCGAACTTTCTATTGTACTTCAGCGCAGCTTGATTTCGAGCACGCCGCCCCCGCCCGAGTACTCGAGCACCACCGTCTTGATCTTGTTCGTCTTATTTGGGACGGCGAAGAACAGGTTCCCGGCCTTGGCCCCCTCGACGCGCCCCTCCGCCAGCGCGCTCTCCAGCGCCGCGTCCCAGGCCTGCTGTACAACGGGCGCTTCCGGCGGCGGCTCGCCCGTCGGAAATCCCCCCGACATCATGCGCGGCGGAGGAGGGCCTTGTGCGCGAATGGCCTTGAACACCTGCCCCGGCTCAATCGCCGCCAGTGGCGCCTTCTGCCCATCGATCCTCAGATTGAAGTCGCTCAGGTGGATCTCCGCCCCCGCCCCCTTAGCCGCAAACACACCCAACTCCACGACCAGGAAGCTCACCGCGTCAAACAACACCGTCCGCTGCTTATCTTTGCCCTCCTTCGGCAGCGCGGCAAAGCTGCGCCCCATATAGATCGCGCCGATCGACATCTTGCCCGCCTCCGCACTGGCGTCGTATTCCTTCGCCGCCGCCTTCGCCGGAATCCCCACCGGCCCTTGCCCCCACAGGCTCGTCATTGCCGTCACAATAAGAAAACGCCGCATGATCCGCATCCCTTTCATCCTACTCCTGGCCTGCGCCTGCGCCGCCGCCCAACGCCTCGACGTGAGTGCTCGCGCCCTGCTGGCCAAAAGCCCGCGCGTCCATTGGGGCGTGCACGCCGTGCAACTCAAAACAGGCCGCGTGCTCTTCACTCATAACGCCGACCAGTTCTTCGTCCCCGCCTCCAACACCAAGCTCTTCTCAAGCGCCTTTGCCTTAACAGCCCTCGGTGCCGACTACCGCTTCTCAACCCGGGTGATCGCCGCCACCGGCCCCGACGCCCAAGGCACCGTCTCCGGCGACCTCATCTTACTTGGCGGCGGCGACCCCTCACTCTCCGCCCGCCGCTATCCCTACAATCGCGAGAACCCCTTTCTCGAAGACCGCCTCGCCCCGCTGCGCGACCTGGCCCGGCAGTTGAAGGACCGTGGCGTGCGCTCGGTCTCCGGGCGAATCGTCGGCGATGACTCGCTCTACGAGTTCGATCCCGTCCCCAACGGCTGGAGCGCCGACGATGGCCTGTTCGAGTACGGCGCGCCGGTCTCGGCGCTCACTTTTAACGACAACGTCTTCACCCTCCGCGCCAGCGCGGCCGGTCTCTTGATCGAGCCACCGGTCGAATACTTTTCCATCCTCAACGAACTCGGCAGCAGGGCCGGCGAGCCGCGCAAGATTGCGGCCGAGCGTCTGCCCGGCTCGCGCGTCCTGCGCCTTACCGGCAACCTTCCTCCCGCCGCGCGCGACTATTTTAACGATTTCGCCGTCGAGGACCCCGCCCTCTACGCCGCCATGTGCTTCCGTCAAGTCCTGGTCGAGGAAGGCATCCGCGTCGACGGCGGCACCGTCGCTCGCCATCTCGCGCCCGCCGCCTCCGAGCCCATCGAGCTGGCCCGCCGCGACTCTCCGCCCCTGCCCGAGTTGCTGCAGGTCACCGATAAGGTCAGCCAGAACCTGCACGCCGAATTGATGCTCCGCGCCGCCAAACAAAAGATGCCGCTGGCGAATTTCCTTACGCTGGCAGGGATCGACGCCAAAGACATCAACCTCGAGGACGGCTCCGGCATGTCGCGCCTGAACCTGATTACCCCCAAAGCGGTCGTGCGGCTCCTCACCTTCATGGCCGCCCGCGGACAACTCGACATCTTTCGCGGCTTCTTGGCCGTGGGCGCGGAGGACGGCACCCTGCGCAATCGCTTCGACAAGTCTGAGCAAGCCAAGCGCATCCGCGCCAAAACAGGAAGCCTCTCGCATGTTTCAGCGCTGGGCGGTTACGCCGAATCCAAGCGCTACGGAACCATCGCCTTTCAGATCGTCGCCAACAACTACAACGCACCTAGCCAGGAAGTCAGGGCCGCCATCGACCGAATCGCGTTAGCATTGTTGCAGTAGCAATTGCTCCATGTCAAAAAGTCACAGCCCCGAATACCAGAACTCTGTCCTCGTCCCGATGGTGATCGAGCAGACAACGCGCGGTGAGCGCTCCTTCGATATCTACTCGCGCCTGCTGAAGGAAAACATCATTTTCCTCGGCACCCCCATCGACGATCAGATTGCTAATTTGATCGTCGCCCAGATCCTGTTTCTGGCCAGCGAAGACCCGGACCGCGACATCAACATCTACATCAACTCCCCCGGCGGCTCGATCACCGCGGGTTTGGCGATCCTCGACACGATGAACCTGGTGGAGCCAAACATCACCACCTATTGCATCGGTCAGGCTGCTTCAATGGCCGCCGTGTTGCTCGCCTGCGGCACCAAGGGCAAGCGCTTTGCATTGCCCCATTCGCGCATCATGATTCACCAGCCTTCGATGAACAACCTCGGCGGCCAGGCCACCGACATCGACATCTATGCCCGCGAGATCCTGCGTATGAAGGAAGTGATGAACGGCATCATGGCCGACGCCACAGGCCAACCCATCGAGAAGATCGCTCGCGACACCGAGCGCGACTACATCCTCGAAGCGCCGCAAGCCATCGAGTACGGCATTATCGACAAGATCATTTCCTCTCGCGAGCGCCCGCCTAAATAGGCCTTAGCCGACGAGCCTTCTAAAGTTCGTCAGGCACTTCGCGGCAGTTTCCAAGGGCGGCAGGTCGCTGCCTTCTTGCTCGACAAGAAGGTACTCGACGCCGCCCTTCTTCATTCCCGCCTTGATGATCTCTTTCCACTTGGCATCGCCGTCGCCCAATAGCACGCGGTAGCCATCCTGCGGCTTGGCCATGCCCCGCTTCCAGTCCTTCATGTGCATGCTCTTGATGCGGCCGGGGTTTGCATGAATCCAGGTCAGCGGGTCTGTGCCGGCCTCGATCGCGGTGCCGACGTCCAACTGCAGCATTACGTCCTTAGTCGTCTCAGCGGCCAGCACCTCCATCGGACGTTTGCCGTCGATCGGCATAAACTCCAACTGATGGTTATGAAAGCCAGTACCCTTCTTGAGCGGGCGCAGCTTCTCGGCGGCGTTGTTGAGCTTGGCGGCGACGGCCTTCCAGCCATCCAGGCCATTCACGCGGCCGGCGCTGGACATCACCATGTAGCGGCTTCCGAGGATGACGTTGAGCTCGATGACGCGGGGTAGTTCGGCGGCCTCGAAGTACTTGGCGCCAGTGTGCGCCGACAGGCAGGGCATCTTCAGGTCGTCGAGAATCTTCTTCACTTCTTTGGCATAGTCAGGCTTCCAATCGGCGTACGGGCCGAAGAACTCGACACCCTGATAGCCCATCTTGGCGACGGCCTTCAAGGTTCCCGGCAGGTCCTTGGCCAACTCCGTGCGGACGCTGTACAGCTCCAGCCCAA
>JANXUM010000557.1 GCA_025356215.1 Bryobacter sp.
GTCGAGCGCATGCGTGCGCACCGGATGGCCGTCGGAGATCGCTTAGCTTCTCCCTTTCTTCGTCCTCATTTTTTGTCTAAGAAGCAATATGAACAATTGGCGAAAGCCGGTGAGTGTCTGCTCAGCGCCATTGAGCGTGTCGAGGCGTTAGCGCTGAAAAGCCCCGCGCTCATGCAGCGGATGGAACTTTTGCCCGCCGAACGAATGCTCGCGTCAATTGACCCGGGTTATTCCTTTCTGCACGTCACCTCGCTGTTGAACACCAATCTGAACAACGGCACCATGCAATTCCGCAATTTCCAGGCTTCCTCGGCCACCGGCTTGGCCTACGGAGAAGTGCTGGCGGATATCTTCTACGACGCCGCACCGGTCAAAGAGTTCCGCAAGAAATATAACCTGACTAAGATGGGCGGCACCAAGAACCTGCTTTCTGCGGTGATGAAGGCGTACAAGGCATACGGAGGTAAAAAGCAGCCCAACATTGCGGTTCTGGAGTTTAAGCACCCCTTTCAGACGATCGACGGTGCGGAATATACAGTATTGGTTGAACTCTTCCGCAAGCATGGCTATCAGGCGGAATTAGTCAGCCCAGAGCAACTGGACTATCGAAACGGCACGCTGGCCAAAGGCGACTTCAAAATCGACTTACTCTATCGAGCCTCTTCGCTGCAAGAATTTCTGGTGCGCTTCGACCTGACACATCCCCTGGTGCGCGCCTATCGCGAAGGCAAAGTTTGTATGGTGAATTCGTTCCGGGCTGAACTGGCGCAAAAGCGCGCAATGTTTAGCCTGTTAACGGACGATACAGTCACCTCCAAATTCCCGGCAGTGGAGCGCAAAGCAATCGCCAGTTTCATCCCTTGGACCCGGATCGTATCCCAATCCAAGACGGAGCGTCGCGGCGAGACGATCGACTTACCGGAATTCATCACCAATCACAAGGACGAACTGGTGCTAGTGCCCAACGATTCTACTGGCGCGCTGCCGGTGTTTGACGGGTTGACCACAGAGAAGGCTGCCTGGGATCGAGCCATCAAGCAGGCACTGCGCGAACGATACGTCGTGCAGGATCGCGCCGAGGTCGTGACCGCCAAGTTCCCGGTCTTATTCTACGGAGCGATGGAAATGCGAGACATGCAGGTGGACATCCATCCGCATATGTTCCTCGGCGAGGTGAAATCCTGCACCTCGCACCTCACCGCCGGTGCTGGCGGCTTCTCCACAATGGAAGGCGTTGCGGCCACTTTCCTGATTGACGCTAAGTAACTGGCTCCGCCTCACGGGCGCTGCCGCCAATGTGCGACAAAAGTGCAGCCCATGCGCCAGTGGCAATCGCGTAAGCCAGCAAAGTCCTCCCGCCAAAGCTGCCTAACTGCCCGTTGATCCCGTCCAGCTTGGGAACCCAATTCAGTAACGCTGCGGGGATGACGCTCATCGCCACCAACAGTCCAATGCTAATCAACAGGTAACGCGGTCCAGCCAGCATTTTCCATCGCCCGGCGGCGGCGGACGGAAACAGCACCAGTAGCCACAGCAGTGGAATCAACAACAGCAGCGCAAAGTGGTAGGCCAATAACGGCGTCAGGGCGACGGCAGGCAAAGCCCGCAGCCAGTTACGCCAGTTGCCCAAGCCGTAGGCGTCCAACAAACTCCAGCCCACCAACATCGCCACGATCAGCGCTCCATTGAGAGCAACCTGCACCGTCGTACCCACGCCCAAACTCAACCAATACCAACCAAGGCCCAGCAGCATGCCTTGGCCCACAAACTGCACCGCAAACTGCTTGGGAAATGTCTTCCAGTTCATTGCTTCACCTCCAGGGTCGCGGCCTTACCCGTTCCCACTTGTTGCGGCTGATACATCGGCTGAATGCGCGTTGGACCGACACGGAACTTGCCAGGATTTACAGCCTTCATCACATAGAAATACTGAGCCGCGGCGTCAAAGAAGTAAGTGCGGAAGAATGCGACGCGGTCATCGCGATATTCCTTCTGCGCCCAAGAATAGCGCCACCAAGTGGGCCGCCCAGTCAGATTGTAAGTCTGATCGTTGGTCACCAACTCCATTCCGGACGGGATTGGATCCTCGATCAAAATATACTTCCAATCCTTTGCGGTCACATTCAAGAGCACGGCGATCGAGTCGCCGGGGTGTATGTCGCCACTGAGCGGATCGAGAGAATAAGTGGTCACACCGCCGCTCTCGCGCGGGCTGAGGCGGAAGTACTCGCGCGTTACCGACATCGCGCCCCCCTCGGTTGGCGTCTTGTCCTCGGCCGGAGAATAGTATTTGGCTTGCGCGTTCCAATATACGCGCCCGGTGCCGCTAACCTTCACTTCGATTTCATTGTTGTCGCCCGCCGGAACGCTGGCGACCAACGGCTGCACCGACATTGCATCGGCCTCGGTGAATTCCTTCGAGATCACTTGCTTTCCGTTCACCGAGACGGTCACGTTGATATCGGGCTTCAGTTCACCGCTGGACTTGAGGTAGTCGGTGACGCCGTAAATCACCATCGCCGTCTGTTTGGTGGAGTTCCACCATTCGCCTTGATCCTTATGCATCGTCAACCAGGCCGCGGCCTTGGGCAGGATCGGAGAACCGGCCCGCTGATGGCTAAGCAGCTTCAACACGTAGGATGTCGTCTCCGGAGTGATGTCGTTGGTGAAATCCAGCAGCGGGTCACGCGTTCCCGGCCACCATGCTTCCGAGTCATTCTGCTTGGCGGCAGCCTCCAGCGCTTGCGCGATCTCCATCGCCCGCGGGTCTTTCAGCGCGTCCAGCGCCAGCCCAAGGAAGGCAAGGCCGTAGCTTGTCATCTTCGAGCGCGAACTCCACACCGCCTCGACATCTTCCTTCCCGCCAAGAGCAAACGCCATGTAAGCGCGTAAATCACTGACAGCATCCGACTGGCGGCGGAACTCGCCGCGCAGCCACTTCTCACCGCGCGTAATCACGTCGGGTGCAACATCATAGCCAGCGTCTCGGGCCTGCTTCAATCCCGCAATGACGTGCGCCGTCATGAAGGGATGAGATTCGTCCGTCTTCCACCAACCCCAGGCGCCGTCGCCATGCTGGTAATCGTAGAGGCGCTCCAGTCCCGCGTTCACCTTCTTCTGTAAATCGCCTCGCTGCACATTCGACTTGATTTTCAAATCGTCAAGAGCCTTGGTGACAATCACGTTAGGCAAGAAACTGGACATCGTCTGCTCGGTACAGCCGTATGGGAACTGAGTCAGATACTCAAGCGCGCCAAACAAACTGCCGGCAAGCGAGGGCGCAACGCGCAACTCCACGGTCCGGTTCCCCGCTCCGGGAGCTTTCAGATTCGCCTTCGCCGACTGCTTGCCGGTCAACGCGCCGCTTGCCCCGTTCGACAACAGCGTTCCGTAAGACTTCACTGGGATGGTCAACTCCATCGCGTCGCTCTCTTCGTTGGTGATCGCCTTGGCGGTCAGCACGCTCTGCGAGCCGGGCCTCACCCGAACACGAAATTCAACTTTCTTCGATCCCTTCGCCTCAACGTTGATGCTCTGCTCATTCGGCCCGATAAAGTCGACGCCGGTCGCCGACAAGCTCACCTTGGTGTCTTTCGCACCAGCCAGATAATTCTGTACGATCACGCCCAGCGTCACTTCATCTCCCTCCATCAAAAAGCGAGGCGAAACCAATCGCAACATCAAATTCTTGCGCACGATCACTCGACTGAGCGAGAAGCCGACCTTAGTGTCCGCCGTCACGGCGCGCGCGGTCGTTCGCCACATCGTCAACGAATCTGGGAAAGCAAACTCCACCTTCCCCTTGCCGTTGGCATCCGTGGTCAGATCTGCGGTCCAAAACGCAGTGTCGGGGAAAGCCTTGCGAACGCGGGGATCGCCCACGCGATCTGGCTTCAACTGGCCAAGACTGGGCCGCAATTTCGCCAAGCGCATCGCTCGCTTACCAGCCTCGCCGCGGAAGTAATAACTCAAAGAATTCGAGGAATTCACCTCGTTGTAGACATTGCCGTAAAAGTAAGTCAAAGGCGTTGGCGTCATGTCTCTTTGCACGGAATAGAGCGCCTCATCCACCACGCCCAGGCTCAGTTCGGCGCGCGCTGGGCGGCCTTGAGAATCCTTGACGTCCACATCGTATCGCCCCGGCTCGCCCGGCTTGTATTCCTGCTTCGACGGCACCACGCTAATCGAAAGTTCCTTCTCAACGGGAGGCACTTTCAACGTCACGCTGCCGGTATGCAGTTTCCCAGCCTTCAAGTAAGTGGCGGTCACAAATACCCTCGGTTGATAGTCGCCTTTGACTGGCACCTCCACCGTCACCCCACCAGCGGCAGCGGAACGCACAGCGCGGGAATCGATCACCGTCCTGCACTCCGTCGTCACCCAAATATCCGTATCCGGCTCGCTCGTCAGAATCAGGATCTTCGCCACATCGCCCGGTGCGTACTTCTTCTTATCGGTGATCATTTTGATCGATTCTTCTTCACGTCCATACCAGCCGCTGTTGCCGCTCACCCAGATCCAGGCGTCGTCGGTGACATCCCGCCCTTCCGGCGTGCGCGAAGTGACGGTCACAATGTAACTGCCCGCCTCGGGTAGACGGAACGTCAATTTCCCGAATCCATCGGCGGCCGTGCGGCCGGTCGCGTTGTCGACCGTCTTGTCGACGCGCTTGCCGTCCTTCCACTCATAGCGCTTCAATTCAGCCCGGAAATCGGCCTGAATTGGCTTGGAATCGTAATCTTTTAGGTTGACGGTGTAGGAGGCGGTGGCACCCGGCTCGACGACATACTTATCAGCGTTCACAACGGCCATATAACTGCCATGCGTGGCCACAACCAAGCCGTACCCAACCACTTCGCGGTTGCCCTCGTCCATCACCTTGGCTTCAACACGGTAAAGGTAGTCCCGCGCCGCCACGGGCGTTGGCAACGCAATCGTCAACTCGCCCTTGTCGTTCAGCTTGGCTTCCTTCTCCTCGCCCTGTTCGCCATCGAAGGACTCGCCGCCACTCTCATCGCCTTCAGTTGTTTGATTCAACTCGTCATCACGATCGAACCAAGGCGGATAATAGGCCCCACGCCGCACCGTGTAAGTGACTTTCGCGCCCTTGACCGGCTCGCCGAAGAAGTACTTAGCCTGAATCACGGCGTCCACGCGCTCCCCCTGAACTACGCGCGCCTTGCTGGGCTTGACCTTCACTTCATATTCGGGCTTCTTGTATTCCTCAACGTTGAAGCCGCCGTAGCTCTCCATCTGGCCGGAGCTCAGCTTCAATCCGTAGTAGCCCAAGCCCGCTGTTACCGGGAGTTCAAACTCGCCCTTGACGGTTCCAAAACTCGACAGACTTACTTCTTTACGGAAGATCGTCTTCCCTTCGTTGTCGGTGATCTCGGCGTTCACCGCTCCCAACTTCGGTAGATCGTAACCCAAAGCCGCTGGTTTACGCAGTATGCCTTTGAAGTAGACCTTGTGTCCCGGTCGATAGATTGGCCGATCGGTGTAAATGTAGGCCATGATGTGCTTCTCTTCGTTCTGCTGGAAGACATATTCGTTCAAGGCGTCAAAGGCCACGTCTTTACCGCGCGTGGCAATTACAAAAACGTCGCTGGAATCCTCACCCGTAAGCTTGGCAAAACCGTTGGCGTCCGTCTTAAATGAGCCATGCTTCTTTTTGGCGGAACGGAACTCCACGTCCACTCCAGCAAGGCCCCGTCCACTGCTCCGGTCAACCACCCGAGTAAGCGACTGCCCAGCTTGCGTCTTCGTCATCACCGCCATCGTGCTTACGCTGACCAACGTATACGCTCGCAGTTTTCCGTCGGTCGCCTCGACAAGATAGAGGCCCGGCTCATCAACCGGCACCAGCACGGGCTGTTCATCCCAACGGCGCTTGGTGGACACGGCTTCTTTCCATGTCTTGATAAGTTGGTCCTTGTTCAAGATCGCCATTGGCGCAAAAGAGGTTCCCTTCGCCGCCGGGTCTTTCGCCGCGTCGGGAAGCGGAATGTCCTCAGGCTTCTTGCCGTGCCAAGCCAGACGGGCTTCTGAGGTGAACTGCCTCCGCACAAAACCCTCGGCGCGATCGCGCGTCCGGCGCTTCCACTTCCAGAATTTCGCGATCGGCGTATCCTCTTTCGGCAGGTCCGCCACGCGGTTTCCGAAACTATGCCCTTCGCCAAGCTGCCCGAGAAAGTCCCCTGCCTTCTCCACGCGATAGAGCCGGAAGTCGAGACTGGTCAGTCCCTGCGCCCACATCTGAATCGTAGCTTTTTCACCAGGCGCAAAAGTCTTGTTAGACGTAAGTGCAAAGTAAGTTCCGGCATCCTCCTGTGCCACTACCGGAACCGTCACGATCACAGCGGCCAACATCAGCCATCGACGCATAAATTCACCCCTCCACGATCTTCCAGCGAAAAACGCCCTTAAAAGCGCCGTTTCCCGGCACTGGCCGCCATCTTGGCTGCGGATGCCCTATCAGTTCACTCACTCGCAATTTTCGGATTTCTCCGGCGCGTTTACCTACCGGACCAGTATGATACAACACATAGCGCTCGCCATCTGGCTCAACCTGGCTTGGGCCGAGGAAGATCATGACATGCCAGTTGCCGGGCTGATCCACTTGTTCATAGAACAGCAGGTCTCCGGGCCGCGCGCGCTCCAACCGGTCACCGACTCGAACGCAATTCTCGCGCATGAGCGTCTTGGCGTCGGCAAAGTGCCGCAGTCCTTCGGGCGTCACAAACAGGGGTCCGCTCATCGTGCGGATGGCCGGGAGCGCGGGTACACCCGGTAACCGGTTGCGTTCAATCCACGCCGCGTCGTGCTTTAGAAAAGCCTCGCGATATGCGTACCGCAGCAGCGAGGCACAGTCCTGAATCTCTCGTGGACGCCGCTCAGGCTCAACGTAGTACTGCGCTTCAGCCAAATAACGGAACCAGAGCAAAAACGCCGAGCGATCCGCCGGATCTTCCAGCCGCGGAGCCATAAGAAAAATGAACAGTGCAATCCAATAGTGGGCTATGCCAGAATCATACATCGCCATGCGCTACTTACTCGGTTTATTTTGCGTTTCCGCCCTTGCTCAATCCGTGCCGCCGCACGTCCCGTCGGCACCGTCGGATCCCAAACAGTTCGAACGCCTGACCGCGCAGCGCAGCGCCAGACTTCCGCCCGGTTGGCAGAACGCGGAGCCCTTCGGCAAAACTCTAAGGCTCAAGCAACTCACCAAACGCGCCACGCCATCGCGCCCTAAATTCGGCCAGACGCCCACTGGCGAATCGCGCATGGTGGACGGCAATTGGCGCGACCTCTGGCAATCCAAGACCCTGTCCGACGGCTCCGTCCTGTGGAGCATGTCCGTGCAGTCCCCCGGCGGCGGCGGCCTCCGCCTGCACTTTGATAACTTCGACATCGGCGCGGCCAGCCTTTGGATCTACCCCGGCAACAACACCCGCACGCCCACCGCCGTGCTAGGCCCTTTCACCGGCAAGGGTCCGACGGACGATGGCGAATTCTGGTCGGGCACGATCTTCGGCGACACGGCTGTGCTGGAGTTTCTCGATCCGGGGGCGCGCGGCGATTCCCCGCCCTCCCTCCGCTTTGATCGCATCCTGCATCTCTATCCTTTCCACAAAACCGCGCCCGACGCGCCGGCCCCAGTCGACGGAGCCAAGCCCCGTCCCGCCAAATCCCCCGCCCCACCAGCTGACGAGGCGCTGGCCGGTGCGCCCCCGCCACTGGGAGCGGCGATCAACGCAGCCGCCTGTGAAATCGACGCCACCTGCTACCCCCAATACAATCAGCTCGCCGCCGGCACACTCCATTTTCAATTTGTCAGCGACGACGGCGCTTCCTACGTCTGCAGTGGGTCTTTGATCAACACCCGAGCCAGCAGCCTCAAGCCTTACGTCGCCACCGCTCACCACTGCATCGGCACCGATGTGGAAGCCCGCAGCGTCGAGGCCTATTTCGGCTACGCCTCCAAAACCTGTAACGCGCCATCGGTGTTTCGCGAAGACGCTTATCGGGTTTCCGGAGCGCGCTACCTCGCGGGAGGCGGCTGGAGCCAAGGCGACTACGCACTTATGCTTCTCAACTCCGCGCCGCCCCCGGGTAGTTACTTTCTCGGTTGGAGTGCGTCCGATATGCCGACTGGCCAGCGCTTCCTCGGTCTACACCATCCAAGAGGAAGTTGGCGCCGAATCGCTCAAGGCTCGCGTTCCCCAGACGCCGGGGCGCGAGTCGAAGGGGAAACCGCACCGGCAAATCTCTTCTACCAGATGACTTACTCGCTGGGACTTACAGAACAAGGTTCTTCCGGTTCGGCCATCATGACGGAAACAGGTCAAATCTACGGCACCTTAAGTTATGGCCCGATCGTCCCCACCGGCACGTCCATCTGCTCCTTTCGCACGCAAAGTTCGGCATACGGACGCTTTTCCGCCGCTTACCCGGCCTACCGTCCCTTTCTCGAAGATGAAGCCGCTCCGGCCCTCAGCCTCTCTTCCTCGAGCCTCGCGTTTAACATCGAAGCGGCCGCTTTCGTCGGGACCTCCACTTACAACGTGACCGTCAATTCCACCTCACCCACCCCGGTCGCCTTCACCGCCACCGCCTCCGCCCCGTGGCTGCAAGTCCGCGCCAGCACCACTCAGGTATCCACCAGCGCCCCGGCCACACTCACCATCACGATGGACCCCGCCTATTTCACGGCGGCCGGCACGCAAACCGCAACCGTCCGCGTCGCCTCCGGCACTCTGGTCCCTCTTGTCATTAACGTAACGGCAACCGTCATCGTCCGCGATAGCCGCGTGATCCTCTCAGTTAACCCGACGCCCGTGCTGCAATCCGATCCGGACTCGGACGGCTACACATTTTTCTACACCTTGAGTGCCGCAGAGACCAGCGGCATTGCAACAACCATGACCGCCCTCAGTATCGACGGCACCGATTTCACGTCCAGCATTCCTTCTTGGTTCGGATCCACGAGCTTGGCGGCCAATGCCACGGCACAAGTAAGCCTTCGCGCCAGAAACATCAGCCCGCCATTAACGCGCTCCTACACGTTGAGCGGCCTCGACCCGGCAAGCCGCCGCGCGTGGTCCAAATCGATCAGCGTTCCCTTCAACGCCAAACCAGCCGCCGGCCAAATCACGATGACCAGCCAGCCATCGCAAGTACAAGAAGATCCCACCTCCAGCGACTGCTCCTGGCTGCACTATCTGGTAGTGACCGAAACGGCCGGCTACCCCGTTCGACTGACTAAGTTCATCGCCGGCGGTGACGATCTCACCAGTGAGATTGCCGACTATTTCGACGTGATCGACATCCCGGCGCGCGGCTCCGCCATTGCCGGTATTTGCTGGACCGGTATCCGTGCTCCCGACCTTCTCGACTTCCAGGTGGAGGGCCGCGACTCCGCAGGGCGCGCCGTAAGCGCGACAAACTCCATCCGCTTTATCGGCCCACTCCCGAGCCCCACGCGCCTCACCGTGCCAGGGTCCGAAGTGATCTTTTCCGCGCTCAGCAACCGCACCGCCCCACTGGCACCGGTTCAGCTTCCAGTCACCTTCGGCCGTACTGGCGTGCCTTGGACGGCTCGGATTGTCTTCAGTCAGCAAGAACGGTCGTGGTTGAGCGCCGGGCCTTTGTCTGGCACCGGATCGGCCATTCTTTCCCTGGCGCCATCTCTATCCGGCGTCACTCCGGGCACTTACTACGCAACCCTCTTCATCGAATCGGCACTTACTTTGCCGCAAAGCATTCTTGTACCGATTACTTTCAATGTCGTCGCACCGCGCGCCGCCCCGGTGCTGGCGGCTAACAGCGTCGCACACAGCGCATCGTACGTAGGCGCGCTCACGCCGGGCGCACTGGCTAGTGTTTACGGCGCAAACCTGGGCAACGGCTCTGACATCGCCTACCGGGTTCCACTTCCCAACACCCTGGGCATCACCAGCCTGCGCGTGAATGGCCGCATCGCCCCGCTACTCTACGCGGGGGCGGGCCAAGTGAACTTCCAGGTACCTTGGGAGACCGAGACCGGCACCGCCTCTCTAGTAATTGACGTGGCCGGCCAGACGGCGCAAACCACCTTCCCCGTAACGCAGGTCAACCCTGGTATCTACACTGGCAGCGCTTCCGCATTGGTTCCGCAGAACAGCGCGGCACGCGGCGGCGTTATCCTCGCCTTCGTCACCGGCATCGGCTTGGTGACGCCCACCGTTGCCACCGGTGCGGCACCCGATCTCTCGATTCCAATTGCCAACCTGCCACAGCCGCGCGGCGCCGTTAGCGCCACCATCGGCGGTGTTCCCGCGCGCGTCCTGTTCTCCGCTATCCCCTATGGCCTCGTCGGCATCCTGCAAGCCAACATCGAAGTGGCTACCGGCACGCCCGTAGGCAACCAACCGCTCGTGATCACCGTCGCCGGAGTCCGCAGTCCAGCCGCGTTCCTGACCATCCGGTAATACACTGGAGCCTGCAACCATGAAGGCTCTAGAAAACAAAGTCGCCGTAATCACCGGCGCATCCCGAGGACTGGGCAAGGCGATGGCAATTGCGCTGGCCGCTCAAGGCGCTTCCGTCGCCCTTGTCGGTCGCGACACCGCCGCTCTTGATTCCGTCGCCGAAGAAATTCGCGCCAGCGGCGGCACTGCGGAAATGTACGCCGCCGACGTCACCGACGAGGCCAGCGTTGCCGCGCTCGAGGCCGCCGTCATCGCCCGCTTCGGCAAGGTCCAGATCCTCATCAACAACGCGGGCATGAACCTGCGAAAGAAGATCCACGAATTCACGCTCGAAGAATGGATGCGTGTCACCAACACCAACCTCACCAGCGTCTTCCTGATGTGCCGTGCCTTCGTACCGCACATGAAGGGCCAGGGCTATGGACGCATCTTCAACATGACCTCGATCATGGCCCACGTCTCACTACCCGAGCGCGCCGCTTACTCCTCCACCAAGGCCGCCCTGCTGGGTCTGACAAAGGCCCTCGCCATGGAGCTCGCCCCCGACAACATCACCGTCGTCGGCATCTCCCCCGGCCCCTTCCTCACAGAGATGAACTTGCCCATCCTCAACGACCCCGAGAAGAACGCGATGTTCGTCTCGAAAATTCCGATCGGGCGCTGGGGCCAGCCTGAGGAGATCGGCGCGCTGGCCGCCTTCCTGTGCTCCGATCAAGCAGGCTTCATCACCGGAACCGACATCTTGATCGACGGGGGTTGGTGTGCAAGTTAGTCGAATCCTCCTGGCATCATTTCTACTGTTAAGCGCCTGCAACCAACAAAAGCGGCGTGTCATCGCGGTGATCCCCAAGGCCACCTCGCACGTCTTCTGGGTTGCGGTTGAGAAAGGTGCCAAGGCGGCGGCCAAAGAGTTCAACGTCGACATCGAATGGAACGGCCCTCCCAGCGAAACCGAGTTCTCCCGCCAAATCCAAATCGTCGATTCGATGATCAATCGCCGTGTCGACGCCATTGCACTCGCCGCCACCGAACGCAAAGCGCTCGTCGCCAGCGTCGATCGCGCGATGAAACTCGGCATCCCGGTGACGATCTTCGACAGCGGCCTCGATTCTGAGAACTACACGAGTTACGTCGCCACCAATAACTTCGAGGCCGGCCAACTGGCCGCCCGCGCGCTCGCCAAACTGATCGGCGGCAAGGGCGAAGTGGCGATGGTGATGCACGTCCCAGGCAGCGTTTCGACGACTGATCGCGAGCGTGGTTTTGAGGATGTCATCAAGCGGGAGTTCCCCGAGATCAAAATCGTCGGCCAACAGTTCGGCATGTCCGACCGCGCCAAGTCGCGCTCTGTGGCTGAGAACTTCCTCACCGCCCACCCAAACCTCGTCGGCCTCTTCGGCTCAACCGAACCCGCCAGCACCGGCGCGGCCCTCGCCATCAAAGCGCGCGGCCTATCCGGCAAAGTAAAACTGGTCGCCTTTGACGCCTCCGATAATCTCGTCGACGACCTGAAAGGCGGCGCAATCCAGGCAATGGTCGTCCAGGACCCCTACAAGATGGGCTACGAAACGGTAAAGACTCTAGTCGACAAGCTCGACGGTAAGACGCCCGCAAAGCGCCTCGATCTTCCTGCCAAAGTAATCTTCGCCGAGGACGCCAACAAGCCCGAGAATCAACGTCTGCTATCCCCGGAGCTCAAGTAATGCAAGTTATCGAAGCAAGCGCGCTCAAGGATCTTTGCGCCCAGTTACTCGAAGGCGTGGGTGTTTCTAAGAACGAAGCAAACTTCGTCGCGGGCGCTTTGGTGGCTTCAAACCTGCGCGGCGTCGATTCCCACGGAGTCGCCTTGATTCGTTATTACTTGGAGCAACTAGAGTGCGGCGACATGATTCCCGACGGCATTCCCGAGTTGCTGCACAATTCAGGCTGCACGGCGCTGGTAGACGGCCATAACTCGATCGGGCAAATCGTCGCCAAGTTCTGCTGCGATCAAGCGATTGAGCTGGCGATAAATCACGGTTGCGGCATCGTCTCAGCGCGCCACTCCAACCACTTCGGCGCGGCCGCTTACTGGGTGCAACGCCTCAACGCGGCGGGCTTCATCGGAGTCGTGCTCTGCAACGCGTCGTCCACGGTCGCGCCGTGGCAAGGCAAGGAAGGCCGCCTGGGCACCAATCCGATTTGCTTTGGCGTGCCCGGCTCTTCGCCCTTCCTGCTCGATATGGCGACGACGACCGTGGCAGCCAATAAGATCTTCAACGCCCACAACGCCGGCAAGCCGGAGATCCCCGCTGGCTGGGCGCTGGACAGCGACGGCGTGCCGACAACGGACACCGCCGCCGCCTACAAAGGCTTGTTGAATCCTCTGGGCGGCTACAAAGGCTCGGGCTTGGCGGTAATGGTGGAAATGCTCTGCGGCGTGCTCTCCGGCGGCGCAATGTCGAACGAACTCGGAGGCATCCGCTTCCGCGGCACTCAAGTGAACGTCAGCCAGTTCTACATGGCAATCGACCCCAAGTGCTTCCTCGATCCCGGCGAGTATGAGCAGAGAGCACAGAAGCTCACCGATAAGTTAAAAGCCGTCGCGCCCGCCGCCAGTTACGACGAAGTCTTAGTCGCCGGTGAACCCGAGATTCGCACCGAGACCAAGCGACGCACGGAAGGCATCCCGCTCGCGCAAGATACTTGGGACAGTCTAAGTGCCTGGGCAGCCAAGCTCAAAGTCCCAACACCCAGCCTCGCTAGCCCTTCATAAACGGCGCCGCCTGCGCGGGAGTCATACTCGGATTCTTAAAATCAATCCCCATGTACTTAGTCAGTCGCGGGAACACATGCGTGTTGACAACCAGCCCCTCAAAGGGCAACGACCCCGGCCCGATCGCCGTGATAATCGGATACTCGCTCGTATGGTTCATCCCAGTAAATGAGACACCGTAGTAGTTTCCCAGCACCTGCCCTAAAACTCCCAGCGGCTTGTCCTGAATGCTATTGATCACCACGTTCTTCTTGCCGGCAAACGACGCCGCGATCAGATCTGACTCTTGAGCCGTCATCACGATTCCCCGCTCCACTTCGATCAGTTCCCGCACCCGCGCCGCGCTCGGCTTGGCACCCCACACCTTTACAAGCTCATCGAACGATTTCTTGCCCCGGGCGATCCGCTCAAAACACTTGCCGGAATCGGCATACTCCACGCCCATGCCATTCAAACCCGGGCTGGAGTTGCCATGGTCGCTCGTCGTGATCACCAACGTATCGTCATGCTTGGCGGCGTAATCAAGACACACGCCAAGGGCGTCGTCAAACGCCAACTGATCCCACAACTGCGCCGCGATGTCATTGTTGTGCGCGCCATGATCCACCCGCGCCCCCTCCACCTGCATGATGAAGCCCTTCGGCGAAGTGCTCGTCAATCCGTCCAGCGTCCAACCCGTCATCTCGGCCAATGTCGGTGCCGTTCCCTTGTCGAGCGTATACGGGACATGCGAATCGGAAAACAGACCGAGCAACGGCTTGCGCTTGTCCGCCGCCATCAACTCCGCCGCCGTCTGCGCCACTTGGTATCCGGCGGTCCG
>JANXUM010000572.1 GCA_025356215.1 Bryobacter sp.
GCACCGTTGGCCGTGACGGCAAGGTTGGGGGCGGGGAGGTCGGCAAGGATGTCGCGGGCGAACTTGGTGATCTCGCTGGCGGGGATGGTGGTGTTAGGGTAAGGGGTTCCGGTGAAGGGGTTCTGGATTGGGCCAGCGAAGATGCCGTTGCGCAGGTTGAGCGAGGGGACGGCGGCAAAGGCGATCGCCTTCTCGACGCGGCGGAAGCCTTCGTAATCGGCAAAGTAGAAGATCTTGTCTTTCTTGATCGGGCCGCCGAAGGCGACGCCGTATTGGTTTTGGATCAAGGCTGGCTTTTGGTTGAAGAGGGGCTTGAAGAAGCCGGTGGCGTTGAGTTCGGTGTTGCGAAGGAACTCGTAGACGGCACCGTGGATTTGGTTGGTGCCGCTCTTGACGCTGACGTTAACAATGGCGCCACCGGCGCGGCCAAATTCGGCGCTGTAGCTGCTGGTTTCAACTTTGAATTCCTGGACGGCATCGGGGGAGATCTGTACGACCTGGTTTGAGAAGCCCTGGTTGGAAGTGCCGTAGGAGTTGTTGTCCACGCCATCGATGATGAAGTTGTTCTGCGAACTGCGCATGCCGTTGACGTTGAAGGAACCTTCGCGGGGCGGCACGCCGTAGGCGAGATCGGACTTGCGGACGCCGGGGACCAGCAGAACGAGGTCCGAGTAGTTGCGACCGTTGAGCGGTATGTTTACGAGCTCCTGGTTGTTAATGACCTGACCCTTGGAGCTGGAGTCGGTCTCAAGCTGGGAGGCGGCGCCAGTGACGGTGACGGTCTCTTTGACCTCGCCGACGGGTAGGCTGAGGTCTACGCGCTGGCGGGCGTTGACGGCGACGGTGAACTCGCTGGCGGAGACGTTCTTGAAGCCCTTGGCTTCGGCGCTGACGGTGTAGGCGCCGGCCTTGACGTTGAAGAACTGGTAGTCGCCGGAAGCGTTGGTGGTCGTCGTCTGAGTCACCCCCGTTTGCGCGTTGCGCAGGGTGACCGCCGCGCCGGTGACTGCCGAACGAGAGGCATCACGGATGCTGCCAAGAACGGCTGCGGTGTCGAACTGGGCGAGAGCGCTCGTGGCGCACAGGGTCAAGAGAAGTAAGTAGGAACGTAAAGGCTTAAGCATAATACTCCGCCTAATGTAGCAAGGGGCTGTTACAAACGCGTCACGCCGGGTCGTGCTATCTCACTTTGTGGGATAGGTTTTCTCGAGGCCGCTTCTGGGGTTGCGTACCGTGAAACTGCCGTTGGGCTTGGCGACGATGCGCAGAGAGTGTCCGGCGTCGCCGGCGCTGGAAGGGTTCGCAATACGGGCTTCCGCCACGTTGTGGTACTCACCGCCCGCATTGGAATAATGCAACTGCCAGAGATCTTCAAGCCCAGGTGAATTTTGGATTGTCGTCCAGGCTTGCACCGAGCCTCCTTTGTCGGCTCCAATGTTCATGATGGCTACGCGCGGTGTTAGAACGAGTACGATCGAGGGCGCACCCGAAGTGGCCGTGCCGTGGTGCGTGGTCATGTAGAGGTCGACGGCGCCGAGTTTGTTGAGTGGACATACGAGCGAGTGCTCCTGGCTCCAGAACAGATCGCCCAGATCGGCGATGCGGAGCGCGCCGAAGGGACGGAAGATTGCCTCGGTCTTCGCGTTGGACTTGTCGATGGAGTCGCCTCGATCCTAAATGCGACCGATGGGAAGCAGAGCGGTACGCTGGGCCAGTCTACCGGCGGGGTCTCCGTAGTAGGGGGGTGATCACCAAGTGATCGATGCGTCTGATGCCGGCGGCTTTAGCGGCGGCCATGATGCGCTTGGCGTCCCGCCTGTCCTTGCCCGCGTAGCCGGTGTCAATGAGCAGCGGCTCATCAGACGGGGACACATAGAGCGTAGACTCGCCACCCTCGACATCGATGGCGAGGATCTGCAGTGTCTGGGCGGTCGCCGTCAGCGAGGCCAGTAAGAAGATGAGTAGGCGTTTGGATTCCTAAAAAGCTAGTTTGATTCCGAACTGTAACTGGCGCGGGGGCAACTGGCTGTTGACCTGGCCATAGTCGGAGGCGTTGACGATTCGGCCAAGTTGGGTAAGGTTGGGCGTGTTGAGAAGGTTGAAGGCGTCGGCGCGGATCTCGAGGCTGTAGCGCTCGCGGACCGAGATGCGTTTGCTTAGCGAGGTGTCGATATTGAATATGCCGGGGCCGGTTACGGTGTTGCGTCCGAGGACGCCAAACTGGTAGGCCGGCGGTGCGACGAAGGCGGCGGTGTTGAACCAGCGACCGGTGGAACGCTGGTCGCTGGCGAGCTGAGCATCTTGACCCGCTACCGGGTTGCCGCGAATCAGAATTCCACCGCTGCCGCCGCCAATGCCGGCCGAATCGCCCGAGACGTTGATCGTAAAGGGAAAGCCTGCCTGCATCGACATGATTCCGGCAACTTGCCAGCCGCCGGCGAAGTGCGCCGGCATTCCGTGGCGGAGCCAACGCCTGCCGGGGCCAAAGGGGAGTTCCCCGACGGCAGAATTGACCCAGCGGAATTTCGCGTTGAAGGCAGCCAAGCCGCGTTCAGCGCTCAGGTTGTAACTGTTCTGCGGTGGCGAGTTTTCCGACCCGGTAGCGCCTCCGGCGTTTCGGAACTGGGGCGCATTGGTGATGGCTTTCGAATAGGTGAAGGAGTTCAGCCAGGAGAAGCCTTGCGAGAAGCGCCGTTCGGCACGAACGGAGAGCGCATGGTAGTTGGATTGCGCGCTGTTGGGTAGCAGCGCCATGGTGGCTCCGCCGACGCTGGCACCCTGGACGTTGATATAGGAAGGGAACACGGTGCGGGGCGCAAAGATCGCGCCGATGTAGGCGCGGCGGGGGGCGACTGGCAAGGAACTGGGGAGTGTGTTTGATATCTGTACGTTCTGTTGGAGCTTTAAGCCCAGGGTGCCGAGATAGGCAACTTCGACCACGCTGGACTTACCAAACTGATGTTGCACCGAGGCCGACATCTGTGTCGCGTAACTGGTCTTTTGATTGAGATCGAGGGAGTACAGGTTGACGCTGGTTGAGGGCCCAATGATGACATTGGATGGAAAGATCGCCGTCCCATAGCCCTGGTATGCCGGAGCGAAGGTGGTGTTTGCCAGAGTCTGAGCAATGTTGGCGGGTAGCGAGTTGGTGAGGCGGTTGAGGGAATTAAAATCGGTCAGGCTATAGTAGATTCCCGCGCCGGCGCGGAACACGGTGCGGGGGCGAAGCTGCCAGGCGAGACCGAAACGGGGCGCTAGAGTGTTCTTGTCGGTTGCCGCGCAGGATCGGGAATACCCGCCCTGCCCGCAGACGAAGAAGGTGGGTTGATAGACGCCCGTCTGGCCGCTGGCGAAGATGGCCTGCGGAGTGGGCACTTGTGAGAAATCCAGACCCATGGTTTGCCCGCGCGTGTCGTAGAGGAATGGCGCAAGCTCGTAGCGCAGGCCGAGATTGACGGCGAGGGTGTTGGTGAGACGGATCTGATCCTGAAGATAGACAGAGTGGATCTGCTGCCGGCCATCCATGCGACCGGCACCCAGGGACCGGCTGGCGGTGGATGACAGACCGAGCAGGAAGCTGGCCAGCACCGAGCCCGAGCCGTCGGTGGCCGAGGAAAAGGCGGTTTGCCCGGCGGAAAACTGGTAGGTGCCATTAGTGTTTGGATAATTGATGGGCGTGTATTGGATGTACATCCACTCATAGCCGGCCTTGAGAAGGTGGCGGCCGCTTTGGCGCGAAAGGTTGTCGTAAATCTGAAAGGTATTGTTGCGAGTGAGCGAGGAGCCGCCGCCAGCTCCGCCCATGTCGGCAAAACCCGCAACCCGAAATAAGGGCAGTGGGCCGGAGGCACCCGCGATGACCGGCTCCGGTACGCCGCCCGAGTAATTCATGCGGCTGACGCCGGCGCGGAATTCATTGATGGTAAGCGGATTGAGGACCCGCGTTGCCCCGAACACGGCATGTTGCGGAAGCGCCGCGCCATGACCGGAGCGCCCGGGAACGAGGCCTGGGCTGGCGTCTTCTTCGCGCGAAGCCGAATACCTTGCGAACAGATTGAGGGCTGAGGTTGCGACGTAGTCCGTGCGGAGCGAGTAATTATTGGCATCCTGCCGCTGCACCTCGCTTGCGTTGACGTACTTGTCGGTGGAGCCGGGAACGTTGGCGGTCGGGACGGCGTTGATGGCGAGTTGCGCAAGAGGGTTGATGCGCGACTGGGGAATGCGATTAGCGGGGAAGGGTGAGCGCGGCGTGGTAAGAGCGTCATACAGAAGCGCGCGGTTGGCGCTAAAATCGCCTTGTCGCTCGGCGGGGTTGGGGAGGGTGACAGTGGTGAGCCCGGCTGCGGCCTGGCGCAGAGTAAGGCGCTCATAACCGCCGAACACAAACAGCTTGTTACGGATGAGAGAGCCGCCCGCGGTGCCCCCGAACTGATTGCGCTGGTATTTGGGCAACTTGGATTGGGCGAGATTAAAGGGACGGGCGTCAAACACGCGATTGCGAACAAACTCCCAGGCATTGCCGTGCCACTGCGGCCCGCCGGATTTGGTAACGACGTTGATCTGCGCGCCTCCAGAATGGCCGTATTCCGCGTTCTGTTGCCCGGTCTGGACCTGAAATTCCGAGAGGGTATCGAGAATCGGCGTATAGCTCAACGACATGAAATCGGGATCAAGATTGGTGATGCCGTCGAGCATGAAACCGTTGTTGTTGGTGCGGTTACCGGAAGCGGAGAAGCCGCCGTTTTGATTGAGGCGCACCTTGTTCTGCTGCACGGAGCTGCCGCCGATGGTGACGTTTGGAGACAGGAGCGCGAGGTCGATAAACTGGCGCCCGTTCAAGGGCAGGGAGCGGATTTTGTCCTCGCCGATGATGGTGCCCTGGGCGGCGGACTCGGTGTTGAGCAGGGACACGGCGGCGGTGACCTCGACACGCTCGGATACGGCGCCGACTTCAAGGCGAATGTCCAGGCGGGCGGGCGAGGCGACATCGATGGGCACGCTGGAATCAAGGAAGGTGCGAAAGCCGGTCGAGGACGCCTCGACATCGTAGCTTCCCGGGGAGACGAGAGTGAACAGGAAGTTGCCGTCCGAGGTGGACTTCATCTTACGAACGGCACGAGTGGCGCGGTTTGTCATCTGAATACTGGCGGTGATGCCGGCACCTTGTTGATCAGTGACGCGTCCGCTGAGGGAGCCGCTGTCGGTTTGCGCCGACAGATGGGATGGGGGGATCAGCGAGCAGAGGAGCAGCGCAAACAGGCAGACTCGAGGTGGGGTCGCAGAGCAGCTAGCCATTCTTAAGAGTCTAGGGATCGGGTGTTACGAACTGATGAGTAGCGGAAGCCCGACCTGCGGG
>JANXUM010000574.1 GCA_025356215.1 Bryobacter sp.
AGCGGCCGCAGGCGATCTCAATGATGGTGTCGCCGGGATATTTCGGCTTGATGAAGATCGTGCTGAAGAGCGGTCGTTTTTTGGAGGAGACGGACGTGGAGGGGCGTGAGGCGGTGTGCGTGATCGACGAACTATTTGCGCGGGATTTGTTTCGCGGGAAAGAGGCACTGGGGCGGCGGATTGCGCCGACCGTAGACGCGCAGCGCGACTATTGCAGGGTGGTGGGGATTGTGGGGGCGGAGATTTTTCTAGCACATGAGGCGAGTCCGCGGAGGACCTTTTATCGGGCAATGGCGCAGGTGGGGTCCCAATCGGTTTCGATGATGTTGCGGGGGGCTGGAGCGGTGGGGACGGCGGGCTCGATCGAGTCACTGCTGGCGGCGGGCAAGCGAAGCGTGACCAAGGTGGACGCCGAGCAACCGGTGCAGGAGGCGCGAGGGTATCAGCAACTGATCGAGAACACTTTGGCGGGGTTTCAGATCCTGGCGATCATCATGTCCTGCATCGGAGCGGTGGCGCTGACGCTGGCTTGCTTGGGGATTTATGGCGTGATGTCGTACACAGTGTCGGAGAGGACGAGCGAGATTGGGATGCGGATGGCGATGGGGGCGCAGACCGGGGATGTTTTGATGCTGGTGGGCAAGCAGGCTTTTGTGATGTGCGGGGCGGGGCTGGCTCTGGGACTTGCCATTGGCTATGGCATGGCGCAGATGTTTAGCGGGATGATTTTCGGGGTGAGCTCGAGAGATTTCTGGGCTCTGTCGAGTGTGTCTTTGCTGTTGGCATTCGTGGCGGCGGTGTCGATGTACATTCCGGCGCGGCGGGCGATCCGGATGGACCCGGCCAACGCCTTGAGGCATGATTGATAAGAATGATTGAATTGCGCAATGTCGAAAAGTATTACCAGCAGGGGCCGACGAAGAGCTTTGTGCTGCGGCGGGTGGACGCGACGATCAAAGAAGGCGAGTTTGTGTCGATCATGGGGCCGAGCGGAGCGGGGAAGAGCACGCTGCTTTATGTGATCGGGATGCACGACAGCGATTGGACCGGCGAGTACCATCTGATGGGGATGGCGGTGCACAAGATGAACCGCAAGGAACGGAACGAGGTTTATAAACAAAACTTCGGGTTTGTGTTTCAGAGTTATCACCTGCTGGATAACTTGACGGTAGCCGAGAACATCGAGATGCCGCTGACTTATCGCAACATCAAGAAGGGCGAGCGGGAGGCGATCGTAGCCGACATTCTCGATCGTTTTCAAATTGTCGGGAAGAAGGATTTGTTCCCGAATCAATTGTCCGGCGGGCAGCAGCAGTTGGTGGGAATTGCGCGGGCAATGGTGGCGAGCCCGAAGGTGATTTTGGCGGATGAGCCGACGGGGAATCTGCACACGAGCCAAGGCAAAGAGATCATGGAGATGTTCAAGAAGGTGAACGACGCGGGGACGACGATCATCCAGGTGACGCACTCGGAGATGTGCGCGGGATATGGGGACAGGGTGATTGAGATTCGCGACGGGTGGATCGAGAAGTGAAGTTGGCGATCAAGCCGCGCATACTCATTGCCGACGATCAACTCGACGTGCTGGAGGCGTTGCGGCTGCTGCTGAAGCCGGAGGGGTATGAGATCGAGACCGTGTCGAGCCCTGGGGATGTGGCGCGGGCGCTAGAGAAGCGCGAGTACGATTTGCTATTGATGGATTTGAATTACACGCGCGACACGACATCCGGCGAGGAAGGGTTGGAGCTGTTAAACCGGGTGCAGGAAATTGACGCGGTGTTGCCGGTGATTGCGATGACGGCCTGGGGGAGCGTGAAGCTGGCGGTAGAGGCGATGCGGCGCGGGGCGCGGGATTTCATCACGAAGCCTTGGGAGAACGAGCGGCTGGCGTCGATCGTGCGGACGCAGTTGGATTTGAGCAACGCGTTGAAGCGGCAGCAGCGGCTGGAGGCCGAGAACAAGCTGTTGCGCGACGAGGCGGGGCCGACGATGATCGCGAAATCTGCGGCGATGGAGCCGGTGATTGAGTTAATCGCGCGGGTTGGGCCGAGCGACGCGAACGTGCTGGTTACGGGCGAGCCGGGGGTGGGCAAGGAGGTTGTGGCGCGGAAGCTACATGCGATCTCGGCGCGGGCGTCGAAGCCAATGGTGAGCGTGAACGCCGGGGGGCTGGCCGAGGGAGTGTTTGAGAGCGAGCTGTTTGGGCACGTGAAGGGGGCGTTTACGGACGCCAAGACAGATCGGGTGGGAAGGTTTGAGTTAGCTGACGGGGGCACGTTGTTTCTCGATGAAATCGCGAACGTGTCGATGAACTTACAGACCAAGTTATTGCGGGTGTTGGAGACGGGGGAGATGGAGCGGGTGGGATCGTCGCGGACGAAGAAGGTGGATGTGCGGGTGATTAGCGCGACCAATGCCGACTTACATCGTGAGGTGGAGGAGGGGCGGTTCCGGCAGGATTTGTTGTTTCGGTTGAACACGATCGAGATTCATATTCCGCCGTTACGGGAGCGGCGGGAGGATACGGCGGCGCTGGCGGCGTTTTTTTTGGACAAGCAAGCCCAGCGATATCGACGGGCGTTGTCGGGGTTTGACCCGAGTGCAGTGCAGGCGATGAACGAGCATCGTTGGCCGGGGAACGTGCGTGAGTTGAATCATGTGATTGAGCGCGCGGTGTTGATGGCGGGCGGGACGCAGATTCGGGCGAACGATTTGGCGTTGCGGCCGAGCGCAGGGGCGGCGCAGAAGCTGGAAGACATGAGTCTGGAGGATGTGGAGGCGCACTTGATCAAGAAGTCGCTGGACCGCTACGGGGGCAATGTAAGTGCGGCGGCGGAGGCATTGGGATTGAGCCGGAGCGCACTTTACCGGCGATTGCAGCGATACAACTTGCACCGATACGCTTCATGAAATTGGCGCACGAGCGGCGGATGCAGTTGTTGGCGCTGGCGGCCGGGGCGCCGGCGGTGGCGGTGGCGTCATGGATGTTGTGGACTGGGGACTATTCGCAGAAGGTGCAGTGGACGGTAACTTCGTTGATGGGGTTGTGCTGGGTGGGCTTTGCGGGGGCGGTGCGGGAGAAGGTGGCCTCGCCGTTGCGTACCGTGGCGAATTTGTTGGAGGCGATTCGGGAGGGGGATTTCTCAATTCGGGGGCGGACATCGTCGCTGGACGACTCACTGGGCGAGGTGCTGGAGCAGGTGAACGCGATGGGGGCGACGCTGCAGGAGCAGCGACTGGGCGCGTTGGAGGCGACGGCGTTATTGCGCAAAGTGATGGAGGAGATCAATGTCGCTATCTTCGCTTTCGATGGGGACAGTAAACTGCGGCTGGTAAACAAGGGAGCCGAGGCGCTATTGGGGCGGTCGATGGAGAGATTGCTGGGAGAAACGGCGGAGAGTTTGGGGCTGGAGGATTGTTTACGCGGAGATTTGCGGACGATGACGCGGAGCTTCCCGGGAGGAAGCGGGAGGTGGGGTGTGGGTTGCAGTACTTTTCGCGAGGGGGGAGTGCCACATCAATTGTTAGTACTAACCGATTTGACTCGGCCTTTGAGGGAGGAGGAGTTACAGGCTTGGCAGCGGCTAGTTAGGGTGTTGGGGCATGAGTTGAATAACTCACTGGCACCGATCAAGTCAATTGCGGGGAGTTTGGCAAACATCGTCGAGCGTGATCCGCTGCCCGAGGATTGGAAGGAGGATATGGTTCATGGGTTGGGGATTATCGGGTCGCGGTCGGAGAGCTTGCAGCGGTTTTTGAGCGCCTATACGAGGCTGGCGAAGTTACCGCGGCCGACTACGGCGGCGGTGGGGATTGCGGGATTGGTGCGGCGTGCGGTGGCGATGGAATTGCGGTTGAAGGTAGAAGTGGCGGTGGGCGTGGAGGCGATGGTAGAGGCGGACGCGGATCAAGTGGAGCAGGTGCTGATCAACTTGATCAAGAATGCCGTTGAGGCGGCGCAGGTGACTGGAGGGGGCGTGCGCGTGGGGTGGGAGCGGACGGTGGTGTTGGCGGGGGCGCGGCTGGCAGTGTGGATTGAGGACGGGGGGCCAGGGCTTGCGAATACGGCAAATTTGTTTGTGCCGTTTTTCACGACGAAGCCGGGGGGCAGTGGGATTGGGCTGGTGCTGTGCCGACAGATTGCGGAGGCGCATGGGGGGAGTTTGGAGTTGAAAAACAACAACGGAAGCGTGGGGTGTACGGCGAGGTTGTTGTTGCCGTTGGCGGCGGGAGCGGATTAGTAGTTGTCGAGCTTGAGCTTGGCGGATGAAATTTCGACGCGGCGTCTGCGTGCGATTGCCAGGGCGTCGGCGATGGTGGGATGTTCGACAGCGCTACTGCTCCACTGGGCAGAGGCGCCGAATTTCGGAAAGGCTCGGACTTATTGAGCGATGTAGGCGGGGGGCGCGAGTTCTTCGGTCAACTTCTTTAGTTTGGCCGCTTCTGGAATCGATTGTGGCGGTACTCTGATTGCATGTGGCATTTGCTGCTTTCGCTGGCTTTGCAGTACGATCCGAACTTCACTCCCAAGTACGGAGAGGCCTTGCGGTTGATGCAGGAGAAGAAGTTCGCCGAGGCGATCGGAGTGCTGAAGCCATTGACGGCAAGCAAGCCGGGGGTGGGGGAGTACTGGAGCGCGTTGGGTGTGGCTTATGTGGGTAGCGGCGATGTGGAGATGGCCATTCCGAGCTTTAAAAAAGCGTGCGAGGCGGTGCCGCGGCCGGTGAGAGCTTGCTTTCAATGGGGGCGCGCACTGCATCTAACGAATCGTTTTGAAGACGCGTTGAAGGCCTTTGCGATGACGCCAAAGGGGTCTGAGGATTCAGGATTGCATCTGGCGAGGGCGCAGAGTTATGAGGCGCTAGGCCGGCTGCCGGAGGCTGACCGGTCCTATCGCGCAGCTCTGGCCGAGACGGCATTGCGGCCGGCTAATTCCGCCGAGGTGCAGTTGCGCTACGGAGTGTTCCTGTACCGGCAGGGCAGTATGGAGGCCGCGCTTTGGCAATTTGAACAGACAATCCGGAAGTCGCCCCAGTGGGGCGCCGCCTGGAAGGAGAAGGGGCGGACGCTCTTGCAGTTGGAGCGGGAGCGCGAGGCGGCTGAGGCACTGGAGCAGGCGATTGCGCATGGGGAGCGTAACCGGGAGGCACTGTTGCTGCTGAGCCGGTTGTATGCGCGATTGGGGGAGGCGGCCAAGGCGGAAGAGTACCGCCAGGATGCGGCAAAGCTCTAGACGTGTGACAATTCGGTCATGCGTTTTGCTCTCTGTCTTTTGATCTTTGTTAGTCCGCTTTTTTCGCAGGAGGTTACCGGTACGATTGCCGGAGTGGCCGTGGATGGGGCGGGGGCGGCGGTACCCGGTGCGACGATCACGATGACGAACACTTCCAAGGGGCAGATGGCGGCGCGCACGAAGACGGGGGATGACGGGCAGTTTGTGGCGACTTTGTTGCCGATCGGGACTTACTCCGTGACGGTCGAGGGTAAGGGTTTTAAGAAACTGACGCAGAAGGA
>JANXUM010000577.1 GCA_025356215.1 Bryobacter sp.
GGAACAGGCGAGTCGACCAATCGCATTGGTGACAAACACGGCAACCAACGTGGTTAGTAAGCCAAAGCGCACCAGACCGATTATGATTCCGACACTAATCAAGAAATAAACAGAACCATCCAGGGCGAGGTTGTCGGATTGGAATAAGTCGCTATTAGTAACGCACAGTAAAAGTGCCGAAACAATAATGGCCGGCATTTCCCGGCGTAGTAACACCTTGAGGCCGAACAGAGTGAAAAAGACAAGAAACCCAACGGTTAGCGCACCACTGGCCACTAGAAGGTTGGAGGCGATCCAATCGCGCGTGCCGAGATCGCTCACCGTGCCAAGCCCGACAAGCCCGGTTCTGGTGAATTTGATCCAATCCTTGATCAAGAAGCCACCGGTAATCGCGCATCCCATCGCGACGCCCATGAGAATATGCGCCCCGACTTGGGTGTCGAGGACGCTACCGGATAACAAGCGATTCCAAGTGATGATCGACGCAGGCCAGCGGGCTCGCAACGCGGGCTCAAGGGCAAGGTACAACTGCCAAAGGATAAACACCGACAAGAGGGTATCGCCGATCGCATACGCGGCAAAGTTGACCATCCGCAGGTGCGGCACAAAGTGAGCCCCAGCCAGCCATGCTCCCAGCAATAAAATCGCCTTGATCCACACCAGCCGAAGCGCACCCCGGCGATCGGCACGATTGGCAAGCCAGTTTTTGCGGGCCAGGGCGGCGCTAAAAAACAGGAAGACCAGTAAAGCGGCGGTTGTGAAGTACTGCTGAGCACTTTGCCAAAAGGTTGTTGCGTCGCGGCGATCCTGAATCGGGGCGGACCACGGGGTGAACACGTAAAAGCTCGTGAGACGGCCTTTCCAAGTTGCGTATTGAACGTCAAAGGGGCGATCGCCGAAGCCGGGATGGGGCCCGCGAAGGGTGACGCGCTGATCGAAGGGCGTGAGTGGGCTGCGGAAAGGTTTTGTCTCCACAAATTTTGAGCGGTCAAAGTGGAGTGCGGCGAAGAGCTTGGCTTCATCGAAGGAAATGGCGGACGTGTCTTCACGACGAAAGGGCTGCGCCTCGAATCCGCGCAGGTCCCCGGTCATCGTCAGGCTAACGCGGACCATCCCGGGGACGTCGAAGCCAGGGCGAGTCCACAGAACGCGACCATCCGGATTATCCGGCATCAGGGTGGGACTTTGACGGTAGAGATAGGCAATGTATGACTCGCGAGTGATCAAGCTTCGCCAGCCTTCCGGCTGTTTCTCAAACCAGGTCTTGATGGGGGCGCGAGCCTCCAGGTATTGCTCCCAGTCCGCTGGCTTTTCCGGATAGCCGAAGGTTCTGGCGATCTCGCGGGCGCGCGCTTGGAGGGCGGCAGGTTCGAGATCCAGAGTCGCATAGCTGAGGGATTCCACTTCGCCCTTCAGATACGGGAAGGCGATGAGGAACACGAGCGAGGCGGCGAGTAAAGGAACGCTGAAGCGGCGGCTGAGACCCTCGCTCTTGCTGGCGGCCACCATCTCGGGCGAGGGCGTCTGACCGGCGGCAAGTGCGGCCGCCAGCGGGTCTCCGCCGGGCAGGGCCGCCGAGACAGCGAGCGCGCTTGTAGGCCGCTGAGCCGGGATCGGGTCCAGGCATTTGCGGATGATTTTTTCAACTGTGGGGTCAATGTCACTGGCCAACGTGTTCATGCTGGTCAGCGACATCGCCTCCTGCTGATTGAGTAACTCATTGATACTGGCGCCCAGGTAGGCTTTGCGGCCGGTGAACAACTCAAAGAGCACCAACCCCAGCGCGTAGATATCGCTCTGCTGAGTAACTTCAGTCCCTTTGAGCTGTTCAGGGGCCATGTAGGCGGGCGTGCCTTGGCGGGCTTCGGCCGCGCCGAGCTCGGAGGCGACTGCGGCCAGGCCGAAGTCGCAGATCAGCACTTCTCCGCGCCGGTCGACCATGATGTTTTGCGGCTTTAAATCGCGATGGATGACGCCGCGGGCATGAGCGGCAGCCAAGCCCGCGCAGACCTTTCGCGAAATTTCAACCGCCTTGTCTGCGGGGAAGCGCCCGATGCGCCGAAGGAGTGTGGACAGATCTTCACCGTCGACGTATTCCATCGAAATAAACGGTAGGCCGTCGCTCTCGCCGATATCGTAGACGCGGCAGACGTTGGGGTGGGAGACTTGGCGGGCAATGCGGACTTCGCTGTGGAAACGCTCCAGCCAACGCGGGTCGTCGCTGGCGACGTGCGGTAAGAATTTAAGCGCGACCGATTGGCCCAGGGTCAGGTCTGTGGCACGGTAAACCTCGCCCATTCCGCCTCGCCCAAGGATGGCAATGATCCGGTAGCGCCCATTCAGCAGGGTGCCGGGCGGGAAGCGGCCTTCGAGCGACTCGTGTTGCGACCCGGATAGATGAGTCCGCGAGGTCACGGGTGTCGCCACGCCAACCACGGTTTGTGTAAAATCTGCTGGCGTCTGATCGGGCATCATGGATATGCTAACGCTGATGCGACGCATTTTGTTTTTCTCTTTTTTCGCGGGGCTTTTGAGCGCCGCCTGTCCTTATGACCTGGTCATCAAGAACGGGCACGTCATTGACCCAATCAACAACCGGGATGGCCGGATGGAAGTGGCGATTGCCGGCGGCAAGATCGCCCGCGTGGCGCCCACGATCGAGACTGACGCCGACTGCAAGGTCGTTGACGCCACGGGGCTTTATGTGACGCCAGGATTGATCGACATTCACGCCCATGTCTACGCCAACACGGGCATCATGGTGGAACTGGCGGGCGAGACTTCGTTCATGCCCGACGCCATCGCCCCCCGCAGCGGTGTCACCACAATCGTCGACGCCGGAACTTCGGGCTGGAGGAACTTCGAAGATTTCAAGAAGCGGATCGTCGACCGCTCAAAGACCCGCGTGCTGGCGCTAATCAATATCGCGTCGCTAGGAATGACTGGCAGCAAGAACGAGCAGAACGCCGAAGAGATGGATGGAAAGGCGCTGGCCGAAATGGCGATGCGCTACAAGGATGTTGTCGTCGGAGTGAAGACCGCCCACTATGGCGCGCCGAACTGGATCGCGGTGGATCAAGCACTGGTGGCGGGCGTGGCGGCGA